>JAQQAK010000017.1 GCA_028527945.1 Spirochaetaceae bacterium | reverse complement strand
GCACATCTTTTGGAAGCGGAAGCGATATAGGTTTAATGAACAATCTTTATAACCTTGAAAACGGCTTATCAACAAGAAGCTGGGCAAAAGAAAAAGCCGCCAGTCTTGGTGAAAATGGAGATGCGTTCTATGAAGGAATAGGTTATAATTATACCTATGGAGATGTAATGAGTCTTGCAACAATAGAACGTCTGAAAGCCGGTTATGATAAATTGAAAATAGGTGAAGTCAGCGATCCTGAAAATGAAGCGCGAGCATCAACCAAAGCAAATAAAGAAGGACAACGAACAATAACATTAGAGTCCCTATCAAATGGAGCGGAGTTTGCCACAGATTTAGCGCATGAAAGCAGGCGTGATGGTTCTGAAAGTGAAGACCAGGAGTTAGAAACAGCAGAATCAGTTATAAGCCATACAAAAATGGCACAAGCTTTGATGGATGAATTAGGAGTTGAAGTGTTTAGTGAAAGATCTGATTTGTTATTAGAAACAGACATTCAAAGGACATATGGAGAAGGAGCTCTTGCTGCCTATGCTGCAAAAGCTTATGACAGCTCAGCAGATTACTGGAAGTTGACTGCTGAGGGAAAAATAGAATGGGATGGTGAAAAAGATCTTAGAAATGAAGCTGGCGAAATTATAAGAGTTGATAAGACTGGATCGTACAGTCAATCATTGTTAAATTGGTTTGGTAAAGAGAATGCTATAGAGTTGTTACAAGAGCGAGGCATAAATACAGAGGGGATGGATAAGACTGAGATAGCAGCTCAGTTGATGAATAGTTCTGGAGTGAAGTGGGATAAAAATGCAATCAATTCTGCAACTGGTAAAATTGGTTCTTATGTACCTATTATTCAGGATTATCAGATTGGTTCGTCTTTGATCGGAATGCATGACCTACTTAGCTTCCAATTGTCTGAGGATGAAGCTTTTCATCTTGGAAAGATTTCTCAGGAAAGTCCTGATATAGCTTATTGGGTAGATGGTCCCACGGGGTCGGTAAATGTAATGGCAAGTACATCATGTTTCTTTATGTCGACATTGGGAGGAGTACAGACTCAGGCTGGAGAGCATTTCTCATCTGCTCAGATAAATAGTATAAGAGAATCGGCGCTTGCAAGGGATTTATTATCCATTATGTATGATGAAGAAGGTGTACCAAGTATATATACAATGGGGAAAGACGCAAGAAGAAGTATATCCCAATTGGCTTTTGCAGAGCTTGGACAATTTGGATATTTAAAATTTAATAATAAATCTACTGGTTTTGATGACGGCTCATTAATGGTCGGAAACACAGTTAATGGAAATAATCATGCTCGAGAGGGCAATGGGATTATGCAAGAAATTTATGATCCATATGAAGGTATTAATTATATTTCAGGTGGTTATTTGGATAGTACAAAGAGCCAATATTACAATCATGTAGATTATCAAGAATATTATTGGGATATGTATGGAGCATATTGTAGATGAAAAGATGTATATTGATATTTTTTGTAATATTGATTTTATTCAGTTGCCAGCCTAAGGGCGATAATGCTGAAAAAAATATAACAGATCAGCAAGACAAGACTTCACAATCATCAACTGAAGATGATAATGGACTCAATTCAGAAATGAAGGAGGAAAATCAAGAAGAAGAAAATATTGAAATTAAGATTAATTTATCCGATAGTAGTTCTTCAATAATGGATTCTAAAGAAGAAATTTTTAATGCCCCGGATATGACTTATGAAATTCTTGCTAAATTCAGCAAGTTGCTTTCAGGCTCTTGGACTGAATATCCAGATAGGGCAACAGGAAAACGCGAGGTCTCATGGGGAATTATTCCGGTTGATAATTATTCATATACGATAATTGATTTTATTGCCGAACAGCCTGTTTATATTATGGGCCCCTTGGAAGGTGGCCCTGATGGGAAGGATAGTTTAAAAGCTGAGATTGAACGAATAGAAATGGAAGAAGAAGATACTTTTCGGATTTATTATGTTGATAATATATCTGGATTAAAACCACGACGTAGTAATTTAGCTTTTCGATATGATAGAGAAAAAGATACCATTACTCATTTAGATTTTAAAGGTTTTCCTTTCATTTCACCAATTGTTCAGTATCGTGTTTCAGAACGTCTACAGGAATAAAATCTTAGGCTTTCCAACTACATTCTAAGGACATATGGAGAAGGAGCACTTGCTGCCTATGCTGCAAAAGCTTATGACAGCTCAGCAGATTATTGGAAGTTGGTAGTTTCTGAAGAGGGTTTGGGATGGGAAGATGATCACAGCACCGATTTTGATTTAAGCGCTTTTGGAATGGGAACCGTCAGTGCTGAAGATATGGATGCCATGAAAATGCTTGATATTTTAAAGATTTATGGAACAGCTGTTGGGATGAAAGAATATGAAAATAATCCTGAAGAATTTAATTTTGCAGAGGTATTAGGCGCTGATACAGTATATAATTTTATTCACGGTACTGATAATTTTGTAGCTGCAAGTCTTGTCGCTAAAGCAATGATGAATAATCCTTCACAGAAAAACCTTGATGCGTTAAATAAAGCATTGCTGGGCGTACAAGGCAGCGGACTGTTATCCGAACATGGTATAAATATAGATACGACAGGCTTGATAGGAAACGGAACAGATACTAATCCATATGCTGCTGCAAGAGCGCGTGCTGACGGAACAATAAAGGTTACAGGTTGGGCTGAAAACAGGTGGGTGAATGATGAGTTGTATAATGCTCTTTATAAATCGGAAGTAAAAAATGGCGATCACACACAGGAATGGCTTGATGAGAACTATCCGTTGGGTGATTTTGCAAAATCCATACACAATGGAGGCGATATAGTAGGTTCGGGCGATGTGATAGCACAGGTTGCAGGAGCCCTTTCTATGGGATACACCAACGGGTATGGTCTTAGCTCATTTATAACATCGAGAATGAATGCGTCAACTGGATATTTTTCGGCGCATATGGATTCAGAAAGCGTGATGGACTACATCTCACTTGTTGCGACACAGGGGACAACGCTGCAGAATAATGGAGGCAGCTACAGTCTGGATGGAGTTCTTGCAGGCATGGTATTGGGCAAGCAGGGGATGACAGGCACTGCAACCGGCATTCACATTCATAATGAATTGAGGCAATTAAACACACTGACTAACTCTTGGACAAAAGAACCTGCGGAGTGGAATAAAGTTTTCAGAAATGACACCACATATAATGCTTTGGTTCCTGATATCTGGGCAGAGCGCAATACCGGTTACTCAACTCGAGATTATTTCAATCCCGCATTATGGCAGAATGTCTATGATGATAATCAACAATTTGGAAACGACTATTCCAATTACAATGTGTTTGAGTTTAATTACCTGAAGTATGCGCCTGATGGTTACGGATTGTATTACTGAGAGGTCGAGAGAAGATGAAGCACAAACTGATGATAATGTTTTTTCTGTTATTGGTCTCGGTACAGGTATTTTCGATTTCAGTGGAGATCGAACAGGTGATAGATGCCCCGCCGAGCAGGTGGGGAACATATTTAAATGATTCTGCTGCTTATGCAAAAAACGGCGAACTGCTTTTGGCAGGTAGCAGAGCATTGAATTTGTTTGTGCTAAAAGATGGACAATGGGTGCGGTTGATTGAGAAATACAAAATAGAGAGATACAATCATACAGAAGAAAATGATCGTTTTCGTGGAGTTAATTATTTATATAACTCTACAGTTCCAGAAGAATTTGTATATTATATCGAAATGGCACAGTTCCCCAAGGAACACTACCGTGTATTTGTGAATGATGAAGGCGAGCTGGAAGCTGAATGGGTCAGCGAGGAGTATTTTGATTCACATAAGTTCCCGGGGTTAGGATTGGGGCTTTCTTTAAGATCAGGATATAGTTTAAAAATAACTCCTGTAGAGGATGGGTATGCTGGTTTTTTGGTTGATATAGTTGGAAAAAAGGAGCAATTTATATATCGCTTTGCAGATCAATTTCGAAAGGGATATATGCAAGATATTGGTACTATTGCTACAACTCCAGATCGCGACCATGTTGCAATGGTAATTGACTTCTGGCCTGAAGAACACAGTCCGTATCAGCGGTTTGGATACAAGTATGTGAAAATGCTGGTGATATTCAAGATAAATTATGATGAATGATAATATTGCTATCACTGCCGGAACAAAGAAGTCGGAGCAATCACCACGAAGAAGTAAAAAGTGTGGCTGTTGTTGTTCAAAACGAACAATAATATTAGAGACCCTATCAAACGGAGCGGAGTTTCCCGCAGATTTAGCGCATGAAAGCTGGCGTGATGGTTCTGAAAGTGAAGACCAGAAGTTAGAAACAGCAGAATCAGTTATAAGCCATACAAAAATGGCACAAGCTTTGATGGATGAATTAGGAACCGACGTGTTTAGTGAAAGATCTGATTTGTTATTAGAAACAGACATTCTCAGGACATATGGAGAAGGAGCACTTGCTGCCTATGCTGCAAAAGCTTATGACAGCTCCGCAGATTTTTGGAAGTTGATGGAAGATGGAAGTCTTGCCATGGATGAAGATGGTTGGCTGAAAGATTCCAATGGTAATTATATTCTTGATGAAAATGGAAACCGACAGGGAGCGGACAGTATTCAGGCAGGGCTGCAGAATATTCTTGGTATTGATGCAGAGACCGCAACAGCAATGTTATATGATCAGGGATTTGTATTTGCAGGTAAAGAAAACGGATATTGGAATAATGCGGCTAACAGCAAAGCAAGAATCACATTGGAGAATGAAGTATATAAAAATATCTACAACAATTCTCTATCACAACATAACACTTTAAACATCTACAATAACCTTGTTGCAAATGGAATAATGGACAGGACTGAGGAATATGATGTTCTTGCTGATGCCGTTGGAAAAACAATTGCGGACGCCACCTATGGTTCTGCCTACATAAGCTACGATGAATGGAAGGCTAATAATTTTATTAAGAATCCCGAACAAATAATGAGAGAACTTGATCATTCGGAACCTCTTGGAGCAAATGCTGTTATTACATCTCCCGCTGGGGTAAGGGCAAATCCATTTACTGGAGAATCAGAATTTCATACTGGATATGACTATTCCGCATCAGTTGGTACACCGTTTTATTCTCTTAATGATGGAAAAGTATTCTCTGTAGGAAAGACTGAATATGGAGGAAATACTCTAACAATAGAGCATGAAATGACAATGAATTTTAAGGGTCAAAATATTAGTGTATCATATTTCTCTGAATACATGCATATGGATAATCAAAATAACTCGTCTGGTATCTCATGGAATGTTGGAGAGCTAATAGGTACAAATGTTGTTGCTGGCTATACAGGTAATACAGGTAATTCGACTGGGCCACATTTACACTCTGGAACATATTTAAAAGAGTCAAATCCTATGTATAATTGGATTCAGAATACAGATGCCTACATTACAGATAAAAGACGAGGACGATTTTTTGATTATCGTTATATATGGTATTAGAATGGTCAGAAATAGAAGAATAATTATTTTTATTTTTTTTATAATTCTCGCTCCTAAGGTTTTCTCATTAGATTCTCCTCCTGCCGCAATAGTTTCGTTTAAACATTCAATAATGGGAAACATAACTACTCCAAATGATGTAGTTTTAAAATTTGGAGATGAATATGTTTATGAAGAAATAGATATTTATGGAAAGATCCCAAACGTACATGTAAATGATAAAATGCTTGTTTTTAATTATGATGGTTTTAAGATAATGTTCTTTAATAGTGTCAAGAATGATAAACTTTACTTATATTATTGGGAGATTAGTAATAATAAGTATATTTTAGATCTAGAACTGAATATTGGTCTAAAACATGAGGATTTCCAAAATAAATATAGTACATCTCATAATAAAATGAGGACAATAGAAAGTTATAGTTTTCAGGATGGAGACATGTATCTAAAATTCTATGATAATATTCTTGAAAAAATATATTGGAGGCCTTCTGACTAAGTATTTATTTTAGCATAAGATATAATAGTTAGAATTTTTAAGAATAAAAAAATATTATGATATAAGTATCAATATTATAGATATAACTTTTGAGACAAGACAGCATAGAAGTCATGAAAAAGCTATGGCCCAGAAAATGGAAGGCTAATAATTTTGTACAAGGAACGACTGATTATGAAGCAGGGTATCCAGTGTCAAATGATAAAGAGATAGTAACCCTGATGGGAGCAACAGGAGATAGAAGTATATATCCGCACAGAGGGATTGATATCTCAACTGTTTCTGGCACTTCTATAACACCGCTTTTGTGGAATGATCAGACT
This sequence comes from Spirochaetaceae bacterium, assembly GCA_028527945.1. Classification (GTDB taxonomy): domain Bacteria; phylum Spirochaetota; class Spirochaetia; order UBA9216; family UBA9216; genus Thalassospirochaeta. The sequence continues at coordinate 6,041 of JAQQAK010000017.1, read as the reverse complement.
AAAGTTGGATTTGCAAATTATAATAACGATTTCTTGACAACGGAACAGGGGCGCATGGTCGGCCTTGAAACACCGATATCATATATGTTTAAAGGTGAGATGAGAACAGATATTGTTTTGCAGAGATATTTGCATTTGGATGGTCAACGAAAGGTAAGGACCGATTCTCTGATAGGAACTCCAAATACAATACTTGGAATGAGTGGCAACTCAGGCCAATGGAATGGAGAAGGATACAAGTCCCACTTACATGTTGATATTTCGACAGGAATTACTGGAAGTCCGTACCTCGATTTAATGGCATCGAACTATCAGACTAAAATAATGTCGAGCTATTATTACAGGGATAGATATTATTATGATCCTTTAATGTTCTTGAATGATGACGATTATGAAATACGAGACAATGCATGGGGGTATAATTATTAATGAAACAAAAATCCCTATTAATTCTGTGTGTCGCTGTATCATTAACGGCTTGTACAAAGCAAGAAACCAAAAACGATATGGTGAAATTAGATATAGAGCAAACTGTTGACGAGCCACATGAGAAGGAACATACAGTTTATGAAATGAGCTTCTTTGAAACACTTCAGATGATGGAAAATCAAGAATACTATGATTATAATTTGAAGAAATATATTGGTTATGAGATGGTAGGTGATGAAGACCTCTATCTAGATCAATATGGCTTTTGCAGTTCAAGAGTAGTTGGAGATCCGGCTTTTCGTCTGTATACCCGTAATTTTGTTGTTGGCAATATGGGCGTCAGTGTACTCTTTTGGATTGTTAAAACAAATGAAAACCGGCTTGAAAAGATTCTTGATATAACAACATTTAAGGAAGAGGGGCAGGATGTATACTTTAGTTCGCTATGGGAAAGTAAACCATATCTTGATCCTCCTGAGGTAGAAGATCCTTATCGTTTAGGAGTTTCTTTCTATCAAAATCCTTCAGAAGTGGAGTCTGGAGTTAGAATCCCGATTTTTTACATTATTGATATGGATATTGAAAACGGAAAACTTAATGTACACAAACCGGAAGGCGAAGAAAAAGAATTATTTCTCTATCAGGATCCCAATCCGGTATAAGATGTTATCTTCCTCCTCCGGAACAAAAAAGTTGGAGCAGATATGAGTTATAACAGAATAACCTCTGCAATAAATGGAATAGATGCGTTTAAAACACAACAGGAAATAAGAATGTATGAAACCTTCGGAAATACAGACTTTGCAGAGAATTATGAAGGAATAAGAAAAGCAGGAACTGCTCTAAGAAGTAATTACAGTTTTGGATATGAAGCAGCTCAATCACAATTATCAGCAATACTAAATGGAACAGCCCAACTAAGAGTAGGGTATGCTTCAGATACGGAAAAAGGCCAAACAGTATTATTAGATGGAAGTCGCCAGATAAACTTATCAAGCCTTGGAAGCTCAGACAGTCTTGCAAGTAGGCTTGTAGCAGGAGTCGTTCTTCAGCATGAAGCTTCTCGCGATGGAATAATTGGTACAGAGAGTGAGCAAAAAGCAGAAACATTTTTGGCAGTAAAAGCGCATACAGAGATGGCGTTAAGAATGGCAAATAGCGGATATGGCGTAGATTTTATCAATAGTGATAGTAATCTATTGGCAGATGTAAAAAATTATGTAAATGGGGAGGACGCATTCAGTAATTATGTAGATTCTTCTTACGACAGCTCAGCAGATTACTGGAAGTTGATGGATAACGGTGACCTGGTTGAAGATGGTGACGGCTGGCTTAGAGATCAGAATGGTAATCTTATTAAAGATAAAGATGGAAACCCCATAGGCGCAGAAGGCATTGAAACTGGGCTTCTAAATATTCTACATGGCGGAACTTCAAATAAAGCATATTCCGACTTTTCTGATGCAGAGATTCAGGCAGCTCAAAAACTAATGATAGATGCAGGATTCTCTCCAACCGAAGTAGAAAACTTTAAAGATCGTATGTGGAATAGTGGTAATGATGGTAAAACTATCAAAGCTGGTTCTACACTGAATGGTTTTGGAAATACTGTAGCAACAAGCGTATTTATGAATGGAATGGACAAGGCTACAGATACGATATTATTTAGTAATAACAATGGTTCAATAGCTCAAGCACTAGGTAACGTGCCACTAATTGCCGCGGAAAGATTCATGCAGTATTTAGGAGCTAAAGCAGGATTCTATGGAGGAGATCATAACCTATTTGATAGTTCTACATTGGAAAAGATGAGGATATCAGGTCAGTTTGGCCCCGACAGTGCTTATCCTGACGGGCAGCATAAGGGAATTGATTTTGCTTCGATTAAAGATGAAAATGATGCAAGAAAATATGATCTTACAGGCTCTGATATGTATGCTTTCTTTGGTGGAAAAGTCATTAAGAATTACAATAGCGCTTCGGCTGGAAACTCAGTGATAATTGAAAACGGGTTCAATTTTGAAGGATATTTCTACGACATAGGAGTGCGTTCCCAGTATATGCATTTGGATGGTTTGTCTTCGCTTGATCCAAACTCAATGGTTACAGCAGGCTCATTGGTAGGTCAATTGGGTAGTACTGGTATGAGTACTGGACCCCATCTGCACTGGCAGCTTATGGGAGACCAGGCAGGATATCGCCCAACTTCAGATAATTGGGATATGTATTCTGATCGAAGAGATACGTTCCTTAACTTCCTAGGTATACCGTCGACAAGCAGTTGGTCTGATACCCCGACATCAACAAATAATTATTGGGCAGACAAAAAGCAGTATATGAATTTCTACTATAATACAAATTCTGTTTATCAAAGCATGGGATTATTTTATGAGTAAAAAGATACGAAATTTATTTCTTCTTATGTCAATATTGCTTTTCGGGTGTAATGAACAACTGAAAGCTTCACCAGAAGAATATCTAGTCCGGTATGCTAAGCTGCAAGGAGGAGAATGGATAGAAGAAATAAAGACTCTTCAAGGGATAGAGTTAGATGTTAAAAAAATAAAGGAACTACCTTCTGACTCATTAAATTTAATTAAAAGATTATCTTTTAAAGGACCAATAGGTAAAATTCCTGACCTAGGATTCTTGATCAATCTTGAATATCTCCATTTACCACGAAGAGGTGTAACTGATATCTCGAACCTTAATGGTTTAAGTATTAACACTCTTATATTATCAGAAAATCCATTTACCGATCTTTCACCTTTGGTAGGATGTGCGAATCTTAAAAATCTTGAATTGAGTTTTTCAAAGGTCTCCAAGTTTGATCCGTTGAGTAAATGTATAAGTTTACAGTCTTTAGGATTATCAGGTAATAATATAGGAGAGTTGCCTGATTTTAGTTTGTTAATTGATCTGAGAGAGATTTATTTAATTGAATCAGAGCTAAAAACGCTAAACAATATTGAAACCATTCCCAACCATTTTGATCTCAATATAATGGAATGTGAAAACCTGGAAGATATAGATGCTTTACGGTTTTCAAATGTGGATACTTTGTTTATTGATGAGCTGACTTATAATCGTTTTAACTCGTGGTTTGATGCACATCTGGAAGAGATAAAGACAAAGAATCCAGAGTTTAATATTCGTTTTGATATGTTTGAATAATTGTATCGAATATTATGGATCAATTCTATGTCTTCGGGAGTTAAATAGCCTTCTGGAAATATAACTTTAATATTGAGGATAGTCTGATAATGGAAGAGAAGGAGACTCCTTTGTTTGTTAGTGATATATCAGAATTTGAGGAGTCGGTAGTCTCCGCAGATTACTGGAAGTTGACTACGGATGGTCGTTTATTAAATGATAATGATGCTGATTTATATCTGGCAAATGAAAATGGACAATATCTTGACGAAAATGGAAATGTTGTAGCAAAAAAAGATGCAAAAAAAATTATTGATACAGATATAAATTCTGTTAGCCAAGCTCTTATACAGTATGTTGGTCTGGACAGGGCTGCTGAGATATTGGGAGTTAATCCAGCTGATTTTGGAAATTATGATAATCAGACCATGGAAGATGTTCTTGGAATGAGTTCAGAGCTGGCAGCCCGATTGGCTGTCAATGGTCAATTATCATTTGATAATCTTTCAATAGAAAAACAACAGAAATTGATGGGCGAATTACTTTTAAAAGAAGGTGCTGGTCAACAATGAGAAGCTGGAAAAGGTTGGTATGGTGATTCAATCGCGGAGTATAAAATTACTGATGATTGGGACGGTTATTCTGTTGGATTTGAGCAGACAAAGGCAAATGGAGAATATGACAAGTTTGTTGTGGATATTGTTCATACAAGGGATGCTAGGAGTTACTTTGGCAGTAGAGGCGATCAAGAGCTTAAAAAGAAGTATAATGCATTAGATTCTTCAATGTATTATAAAAAGAATTTAAATGGAAATAAAATAAGTTCGTTCCCAGTTAATCAGGTTCAGACTGTTGATAATTTATGGAGCAGTAATTATGATTCTACGACTACACAACATCCATTTTTCGGTTTGATTCAAGGAAATACAATAGCGGCAAATGATCCGTTTTTCTCTATTTTTGGACAGAGCAGCGGGTTATTTAAAAACGATGTCTTTGTATCATCTTATGCTCAAACGCTAAGTGGAATAAAAATAGACTCAGGTGGATTAGATCCCAATCCTAATGCGAGTGAGGATAGATGGTTAACTCACCAAAAAACTCCATTGTCTGGAAGTAATAATAGCTGGTTGTCATCAGATGGGTGTATCGTAAACACAGATAAAAATCAGCAGTATATCAACAATACTTTAAACAGTTGGCAGCTTTATAGCGGTTTTAATATGGGGACAATTATCAATGAGGATTGGAATGAGTTGTATAGGAGAATGTATGCGTATTATTAAAATATTCTTTCTGTTATTACTTTTTATAAATTCATATTTATATTCTGATGATTTCTTTACACAAGATTTATTGAATAAATTTAGACCTATTGGCGTCATTGGAGATCAAGCTGTAGATTTCAAGCTTGAAGCTGGTGAAATTACATTAAGATATAATGGTAATTCTCCACGAATCACTACAAAAAAGTATTCTATTTCAGCTGATAATATTCTCTTGAAAGAGACTGGTTATTCTTATATCAATGTTTTTGGTTGGGAAGAGAGTATTTTGTATGGAAGTAGGTTTTTTCTCTTTTTAAATCCAGAAAGTAATCGATTTCGACATGGATATAAAGGTATAGGTTCTTATGAAAGTTATGATTTTTCTAGCGCAACTGGAGCTAAATATAATGAAACACTAATAAGAACAATAGAGGCTTCATCGTATTTACAGGAAGGTGAAACTTCATATCTACCAGACAATATAGACAAGTATCTTGGTTATTTTGTTTACCGACCTACTACAGGTACACGGCCTCCCATGCAGGTAATAAATGGGAATTCTATACCTTGGGTTGAAGGAGTTGATGGTCCAGGAATCGGAGAAGAACTATTTATCACGTTTACTGAACCATGCAGCGATATCGTTGTTTTAAACGGATTTGTCGACAGAAACAGAAAGCATTTGTTTAAGGCAAATAATCGGGTTAGAACAGCGATTATCCGTTCCTCCGATTCGGGTGAGCCTTTTGAATTTGAATATCATTTTGAGGATATGGTTCGATTTGAAGAAATCCTGTTCCCCCGTCCTGCTGATAAGGTTATTTTTGAAATAAAAGATGTCTACCCAGGCGAGAAATGGGATGATACCTGTATTTCTGCTGTGCTGACAAGAGAGCCTGATCCATATTTAAACACCAATGTAGAAAATGATGTAGATGAAGAAGAACAGGAGAAGAAAATATATTCATTGGATGAGCGTTGATATTTACATTATCACCCTTCTGACGAGATTCACTTGCTTCATATCCCGGATTTGTCGAAGCAGGTTTTTGGAAGGGCGCAATAGATACAGGAGCTGGGTTATCAGGAAAAGCAGCCAGCTTGGGAGTATACGCATTATCATCAGAGCCTGGAACGAGTTTTTCAGAAATATGGGATGAAAGCGGAGGATTGTCTTTAAACATAGCAGAT
>JAQQAK010000016.1 GCA_028527945.1 Spirochaetaceae bacterium | reverse complement strand
ATAGTAATGAAAAAGGATACATAGATTTAGAATATGCTGATTATTCATTTAGTGATAAATATGAGATTCTTCTTAAATTAAAATCAAATTATTCTGAGCATGCTATAGATAAGTACAATAATTATTCTGGCACAGAATATTTAAATAGAAAAGCTAAAGTGTATAGTAATTGTTTTTCAGACGCTTTATTGTTTCTTGTTGATGAACAGCAACAAGTGGTTACAGAAAATACTGAAAAGCTACAAAAGGCAGTAAAGGTAGGAGCGATTCAATCTGAGTATAATGATCTTAATGACCGAAAGGCTAATAATGATCTTAATTATCGTGCATACCTTAATGGGCAAATTTTTCTACCAAAAGATGAAAGTTTACTTTTTGATAATAAATCCAGTATAACTGAGAGTTTGGATGATACTGGTATTTCCGGTTTTACTGATGAAAGTTTTATAGATGCAAATGATAAAACTAATTATTTTATTAAAAATGAAGAGTTAGAAGCCGCATCGTTATTCAACGCGGGGACAAAAAAAATTGATAAAGCTTTTACACAATTATTTGGTTTATTAGAGAACTCTGCTGCTAATGATGTGAGTACAAAATTTTATGAGTCTTGGGGCATGCTTTTTAAAGGCGATGATTCAGCATTTACTGTTCCCGCATCTTTACCAAGTTTAGGAGAAAAGGTTCTTGAAACCGTTTATCAAGAAGCTGCTACCGCATGGAATAGAGAGCTTAATACACTGGAAAGTCTTAAACAAATTCTTGAAAAGCTAGGTAATGATATATTAATAATAACAACTACCACCGTAAAACAACGTGAGGCAGAGAGAGATTCAAAGAAAGCGGTACTTGATGTTCAACGTGATTTAGTTTCACAAGCTTTAGAGAATTGGAAAAATAGCGTATCAACATTTTCGACAGATCAAGAAGCGTACAATGCGACTTTTAAAAAACTCAATACTGCAGAAGCTGCTTACAATGAAGCCAAATATGCCTATGAAAAAGCAGAAGCTGTATATGAGTACTCTTCTACAGCTTATCTTGGCGAAGGTCTTGATGATACAGAGAATGCTTCTGATTATATTCCAATAGATCCTTCAGAAAGTCTTTTTTATGCTTTAAAAAAACAGAAGACTGTATCTGCCGCTTATGATGCACTTTATAATCTTTACTCTGATGACGCGGAGATTGAAGATTTTATCAATAGAGATGAAGAATATCGTAATCAATATACAGAATATCGAACTCATTTTACCCGTACACTATATTGGGCAAAACTCAAAACTCTTTGCGGGGAGAAAATAGCTGAGCAGAAAGAAAAAATTAATGAGAAGAAGTCTGAAATAGATACTAATTTGGATAACAATCTTGTAAGCAATATAAGCTACTCTCTTGACGATGAAAAATATTGGAAAGATAAGGCTATGAATTGGATTGATTATTATAAAGTTGATGTTATAAATGGAGTATTAAAACTTGTTGTTCAGGATAATCCAACTGGAAAATTTTTATCTGATTCAGACGGTAATTATATTTACAAGAAAATAGAAAATAACGCATTTGTTAACGAAGTAGAGAGAAACAAATATTTTTATTTTGGAGGAACTGTTCAGGGGCTTATCGATTATTATGGTTTTACTGAGAATAATGCTAATGACGCCTATGATGCATACAAACAATTCTGCGGAAATTCAGACAAACCAGAAACATATGATGACGCAAGACGCAGTTGGGCAGATAGTTTTCAGCAGCTTATAGAGGGGGCAGAAAATACAGACACAATGTTAAAAGAATGGTCTCTTGCTCTTTGGTATGCTAATTACATAGAGGCTAATGGAAAGAAAAACAATAATGCAACAGGGTTGGACGAAATTAAGAATTCTATTTGGAGTACAACTTTTACAAATAACGATCCTGAATCTTTTTTGGGAGCAAAGGCTGAAAAGGTAAAAGAATCTACTTTATCAAAGTATAAAGAGGGTTTTTATATTACTCATTTAAAAGAAGAGGGAGAGAGATGTTATAATGCTTTGAAAGATAAGTCTTATTTCGAGTTTTTTAGACAAGCCTCCCAAATGAATTCTCTAAAAATCAGTGATAAAACCGAAGATAATTTCATTGATAATTATCCAAAGATCATTCTTCTGGATGAAGCGATTACTGCTGTAGAAGACACACAACAGAATTTTATTGTTTTGGGAAGTTCTTTTTTGGTCGCCAGTCATGTCGCAGCAGGAATAGCTACAGCTTTACTTCCTATTTATTTTGCAGCTGCAGTTTTTTATGTTATTGCGGCTGGATTTCTGGTGTCGTCTATATGCGCATATGTAGCAGCAGGGTCCAGTGAGACAGTTTCTAAAGAACTTAAAGAAATGAAAACGAATAATGATACAGGAGGGGGGATTTCTATTTCTATAACTGAAATGATTAATGCCTCAGATACAAATAAAAAGTTAAATAAAGAATTATTAGATGAAGAAAAGATCCTTCATGAGCTTGAAGGTATGGATGGGGATGATACAGAAGTAACTATTAATGGTATGAAATCTGCTATAAAGAAATCTTTGGCAATGGAAAACAAGGAAAACAAGGAAAACTATAAAGAAAAAAGCCTTAAAGAATATTTAGGAATTACAACCTCTACTGAAGCATTTATAAAAAAATCACAAGGTATAACTGAGCTAACTGATGATGCTATACTTGAATATCTCTCAAAGGATTATTCTGCAAAAGTAGAAACTAGCGGAAAAGATTTAATTGATGTTATGGGGCAATTTACTTTGATAGCGGAAGAGAGCACTGCGGAATCAGAAAGTAAAATGAACATACGTGTGGACAAACTATATCAAGCTCAGCAGGAAAGTGAGGTTAGCTACACAGAAGCTATTAATAATCTTGATAAATATATAGAAGAAAACAGTGTTTTTGAAGCCGGGGGGCTGACTGAAGAAGATCAGGAGTATAAGGAACTTCTTGCCATTCTTAATAATGCAGCAGCAGCGGCTTATAGAAACTCTTCATATGTTTCAAGAAGCCATCAACGTAGAATCGCTGAGACAAAACTTGAATTGTCTACTGCAATAGATACTGCTGAACAGCATGCTCTCAAAGATTTCTATTTAAAACAGTTGAGTGCTCTGAAGACGCAATATTTACAGATGTATTCAGAGCGTCTGCTTACAATGAGACAACTTAAGCAATCTCAATGGAAGCAGATGGAAGAAAGCATGAAGTCGAGAAAAGAAGTATGGAACAGTACCATTGCTGCAATAAACAGGAGGGGCAGCAGAGAATGGACAGCCGCAAATAGAAAAATGTCTACAGCAAGAAAAGAATGGCTTAATAATTTACAGGCAACTTATAGTGATAAGACCGCTTTATGGGAAGAGTCGTATAAAAGCTTACTTGAACGAAAAGCAGAATGGGTTGAGGATCTGGCTGTAAAAACAACACTTGCGGGATCTGAGAATATTAATATGGAAGATATAAGTCTATCCGCTAAAAACGCGTTAGCTGAGTCAACAAAAGACGCTGTTTTAGAGTGGAGCAGTGAAGCCGCAGATCCTTCATCTATACTTGACAGTCTTACCGGTGGGATATTTAAAAAGCTTATAGATACAGCTAAGAGTTCTCAAAATATAGTACAAAATACAAGCTACGCGGTAAATGGTTATATGGCAACAAATTTGGATGATAATGGTGTACAGAAACTTATAGCTGATTTTGCGGGAGAAGATCGTGAAGAGTTAGAAAACGCTCTTATGGAAATAACTGCAAAAAAAGCTCTTCAAACTATAGCTGACGGAAAAGACGGACTTCTTAAAATGATTACTAATGCGAATTCAAGTGTAGAATCAAGTTTAAATGACCAGTTTTATGATGCTGGATATGCAATCAAGAATGGTAAATATACAAAGAAAGTTCTTGCAGATTCAACTTCATTTGGAGGAGAAGATTACATAGATGCTGAAATAGATATGTATAAAGATTTTGAAGTCCCTTCTGAAGTAGAAAATTTTAATATTGGTAATGGGAATACTGATACTGAAGATACTATGTTTGAAGGTTTAAGCAGTGAAGCTATTAACAGAAAGATTAACAATGCTTTGAAAAGTCTTAAAGATTTGCGTGAAAGTATATTTGGAAAAGATGAAAAGCGTGGCGAGTCGAAAACGTATGAAACACTTGTTGGCTCAGACACTACTGTAGAAGATAAAGAAAAACAATTTCTTTTTATAAAGTGGACTGAAGCAGAAGAGAAAAGTGAGGCTGTAACAACTTTAAGAGAAGTTGAGGACGGAAGTTTCAATGAGTGGGTAGGCTATTCGCCTGTACTTAAGAGTGTTCCTGATAATTTAATGACCTCTACAACAGATGAGTTTTTAAAGAACAACGTTAAATATGAAGGCTCTGGCGAAATGGGTAAAATAATGCTTGACTATATGAGATTCAGTATGATAGAGAACCGAGGCTGGACCGAGTTTGCTAAACCCTGGGATGAAAAACGAATATTTGATGATGATTGTCTTCCAGATGAGTTAGGTCTTGTTAAAGGATTAACTGTAGATGGTATAGTTGATATGTCCGCTTCTATAGCTTTGAATATAGTTTGTGGACCATATGGATCCTTAATTAAAGTTGGATTAGATGCAGTAGATGTTGTAGACGATCTTGCTTACGGAAGAGATGTTGGTGAAACCTTTGTAGATTTTGGAAAAGATAATATAAAAGCTGGAATATCATTTGCCGCTTCATACGCCGGCGGAGCAATATCAAATTCTCTAAGTTCAAGCAGTAGTTGGCTAACAGAGGCAGGAGTATCTCTTGGCGAAAGTGTAGTTACTGGTCAATGTAATAGTCTTATTGACTCTATTGACTATAGCGGCGCAAACGGCTGGGACTTTAATTCTGATTATTACCTGTCATCAACCTTAGGTACAGAAGCTCTCGCTGGCTATGCCAGTACATTTGTAAGTTCCGCAGTTGGTTCTGGTTTGAATGATGTTGTAGGCGGGGTAGAAGCAGGTTTCTGGAAGGGCGCAATAGATACAGGAGCTGGGTTATCAGGAAAAGCAGCCAGCTTGGGAGTATACGCATTATCATCAGAGCCTGGAACGAGTTTTTCAGAAATATGGGATGAAAGCGGAGGATTGTCTTTAAACATAGCAGAT
>JAQQAK010000015.1 GCA_028527945.1 Spirochaetaceae bacterium | reverse complement strand
CATCTTTCAGTATCCAAAGCTGGATCATTATAATTGTAGATCATTACACCATTAATTTTATCACCGCCTGCTGTATATAGAGCCGCATCATCAGCGCTTGAGAAAACAAGGAGATTTTCCATATTTTCCCATCCTCTATTCTTAAGTTCTATTATTATCTTGGGTACTTTTTCAGCATTACAAGCAAAGATTATTCCGTCAGGATTCTCTGATAATGCTTTTACAATAAGAGGTCCAAAAGATACTGCATCTTCAGGAACTTCGATATCTTCAAGGACTGTACATCCTGCTTTTTCCAGTCCAACTGCGTGAGCTTTTGCCATTCCAGGCCAGGCTGCCTGATGCTCTACAAATTGTACGACTCTTTTTACCTTTGTTTTTTCAGCCCAAGCCTTAACTATATAAGGTAGTTGTTTTTCTGTAGGAGTAAACCAGGAGATTGCCCATGGAAAATATTCTGCTGCATATTCATAAGAAGTTGTTGCAGTAAAACAATATACCCCTTCATCAACAGCAATAGGCATAGATGCCATTATTACATTTTCAGGTACTGGCCCCATTACAACAAGAGAATCTTTTACAAGTTTAGACATTTCAACAGTCCCCTTTTCAGGGCTGAGACCTGTATCTACTCGGATTATTTTAACAGGCTTTCCTGCTATACCGCCTTGCTCGTTTATTTCTTTAGCGGCATATTCTGCCCCCCATTGTAAATATTCACCAATACTTGCAATCGATCCTGTTAAACAATTCATAAATGGTATTTCCCATTCAGAAGCGTTTTCTTCAATAACTGAGTTATCTTCTGCTTTCCCATTTGCAAAAAGTATAAAACCACTCATTATTAGAAGAAGTAAAATAGTTAATTTTTTAGTCATCTTTTCCTCCAAATTGTTTTCACAATATTACCGAAACAATAGAAACCCTTTCTACTATTGCTATATCTTTTTTATGGAGCCATTTTAAAACCCCGGTTGGTTTTTAAAGTGGCTCTATGACTCGTTTATATTTATTCTTAATCTTTTTAATCCATTCTCTTGTAATAAGACCTTCTGGCTTAATAAGTAAAATTAGAATAAGAAAGATTCCATAAAGTACAATTTTCCAGGACTGTAGTTTTTCTGGAAGAATTAAAGGAAATCCCCATAATAATGGAGCAGCAATTAAAGGCCCCCACATTGTGTTAATTCCACCAACAAATAGCATAGTCACACAAACACCAACAATATTAAAAGTAAAATTATCAGGAGAAATACTTCTCATAATGAAGGCGTACATTACTCCACACATTCCGCCTATAGAACTTGACCATGTTTGTAACAACATTCCCATTTTTTTTATATTTATACCTGATGATAATGCAATATTCTTGTTAGCATTTATAGTAAAAGCGGCTCTTCCATATTTTGATTTTTCAAATCTGTTTATCAGTATTCCAGTAAAAAGAACCAATATGTATATAATGATTAATAAAAAAGCCCTGTTACTGTCAGAATGTTTTAATACTTTCGGAATGTTAAAAATTCCCATAGAACCGCCAAGATATTCCATGTTTTCTACTATAGTATTTATCAGATAGATAAAGGTAAAACCTACTATTACAACTGAAAAACAAGGAGCATCTCCTATAGCGATTGAAACAATATATCCAATTATACCGCCTATGATGGTTCCGGCTATTAAAACAATTCCAAATGGTAATGAAAAATTTACAGCCATTATAGCGGCAAAGTAAGCTGAAATAGCCATGTTAGCAACAGACATAAAATGCAGTTGGCCTACTCTGTACGGCAAATACAATGCCCAGCTCATTAGTATATATATTGCGGTAATTGATAAATAATAAAATAAAGTTAATGACACAATATAGACCTTCCTAAATATTAGAACCAAACAAGCCTTTTGGTTTTGCAAGCACAATAACAAGCATTACTAAAAATGAAACAGTGTTAGACCAGGATCCAGCAAAATATCCTTGTATTATTGCCTCAAAAATACCTAATAAAAGCCCAACTACAAGACCTCCTGTCAAATTACCAAGTCCAGCAATTATTGAGACTGCAAGAACTTTATGTCCAAGATTATCTCCAAGCCCTGCTGAAGCGGAACCTAATAGAACTGCCATTAATACAGATGTTACGCCACCTAATAAACCTGTAATAGCGTAACTTTTAAAACCTGTCTTCATCAAAGGAATTCCGACGAGTTTTGCTTCATGTGGATCTTCGGCAATAGCTCTAAAAGCCCGTCCTGTTCTTGTTTTAAATAATAACCAGAATAAAATTATCACAAAGATAACAGAAGAGAGCAAAATTATTATCTGTCCCTGAGAAACGGTGATAAGCCCTGCTTTAATAAGTGGAGCCTTATCATTACCAGTTAACTTATCTGGAAAGGCAATTGGAAACCCCTGATTAAAAACATGAGAAAGAATATCTGTAATAATCATCCCCATTCCCATAGACGCCACCATTGTAGCGTTTATATCTACTTCGCCTCTTTTTTTCATTATATGCTGAAAAATAGGTGCTGTTATTACATTTAGAATGACAGCTGATAAAACAGCGCTAAAAATTCCCAGCCAAATACTCCCTGATAAATTCATAACAAACCAAGAAATATACATAGAAAAAACTACAATAACAGGAAAGGAATAATGTATTATCATTGCAACTAAAAGTAACAAGTTAAAAGCTGTTACAAGCAAGACATAGACGCTTCCAAGAGATAATCCGTTAACTATCTGAGCTGCCAACACTTCCACAATCAAACTCCTAGGTAAGCATTTTTTACTGCTTCATCATTTAAAAGCTCTTTTGAACAGCCATATTTGACTATTTTTCCAGTTTCAAGAACACATCCGCGTTGTGCAATTTTTAGAGCTTTATATATATTTTGTTCTGATAAAATAATTGTATAACCTTCGTTATTAAGCTTTTTAATAATTTCGAAGATATTATTTACTATTATAGGGGCTAATCCTATAGAAGGTTCATCAATAAGAATTATTTCAGGTGATGACATTAATGCTCTCGCTATAGCGAGCATTCGCCTCTCCCCACCACTTAATGTTCCGGCAATTTGTTTTTGCCGATCAAAAAGAACAGGGAAAAAATCATATACAGTTTCCAATTTAAGAGGGACATCTTTTCGATTATTATGCGCGCCTAAAAGAAGATTATCCAATACTGTCATGGAAGAAAAAACTCCCTTATCTTCGGGTACCAGATATATTCCATTTCTAACAATATAATCTACTGACTTACCCTTAATTTCATTCTCTTTAAAAAGTATTTCTCCATGTTGTGGAACATTAGAGCCAAGTATTGTTTCCATTAAACTTGTTTTTCCAGCTCCATTTGCCCCGACAAGAACCAAGAGTTCACCTTTTTTAACTTCAAGATTTATATTATCAAGAGCTTTAATTTTATTATGATATAAACTCAAATTTCTTATTTTAAGAATAGACTCATTCTTTTCCAAGATAAGCCTCCAACACTCGTGAATCTTTCATAGCCTGCTCAGGAGAACCTTCAAATATTTTTTCACCAAAATTTAAAACTGTAATATAATCGGCCGTATCCATAAGCATTTTCATATCATGACTTACTACTACAGGTGTAATACCAATATCTCTGATCTTTTTTATTATAGTGCCTATCTGTTTTGTTTCATTATTACCAAGACCTGCAGCAGGTTCATCTAAAAGAAGAACCTTTGGCATTGATATTACTGCACGAGCAATTTGTACAAGTTGCCTTTCTGCCCAAACAAGTTCACTACCCCATCTTTCTGCTGAATCATTAATATTGAAGATTTTAAGAGTTTCGACAGCTTTATTGTATAATTCTTTCTCTGAATCAGATTTTTTAAAAGGTTTTCTAAAAAAGGTCTGTATTATATCGCTTTTCTGAGGATTATAAATTCCGCTCATTACATTTTCTACAACAGTCATTGAAGGAACTAAATCCGCTCCTTGAAAAGTCCTTCTTATTCCTAATTTAGAAATTTCATAAGCAGGTTTTTCTGTTATATTGAGATCATCTAAAAAAATATTTCCCGACGTTACTGGAAGCAGCCCTGAAATGCAGTTAAATATAGTAGTTTTACCCGAACCATTGGGACCAATTATTCCATGAATACGGTTTTCTTCTATATTAAAACTCACATTTTTTAAAGCAATAAGCCCGCCAAAATGCTTGCTTACTTCCTTTATAGAAAGCATAAAAAATCCTTATCTAATTCTTCTCGCTTTTTAGATATAGGCGGATTTTAGTTTTTACCATAAATTAAGTCAATATATGCTTTTTCAAAACTCGAAGAATGATAGTCATAAAGTTGTATATATTCTACACCAATGTACTTTTCTATTTTTTTTAGCTATAATTATTCTACTTAAATTTGAGGTTTACTAATGACAAAATATACTGAAAATATACAAATTAGAAATTATCATACAGCTCCGGATAATAAAGCGCATATTCCTCCACTATTTCAATTTATGTATGAGATAGCTGGTGATCATGGAATAGAGCAGGAACTTACTATTCAGGATATGCAAAAAGATGGACTTTCATGGATGTTATCACGAATGAATGTTGAATTTACAAGAATTCCTTCTTTTTCAGAGAAGATAAAACTTACAACATGGCCGACAGGAGCAAGAGGCCTTTATTCCTGCAGAGATTTCATTATGACTGATAACGATGATAATGAACTACTCAGAGCAACAAGTGCCTGGGTTACGATAGATTTTGAAAGGCGACGTGTTGTAAGATTACCACAAAAAGTTCTTGATATTCATCCAGATCCTGATGCCGCTGAAAGAATGATAATTGATAATTTCAGAGGAAAGATTCAAGAACCTGAAAATCCTGTTATTGTAGATAATTTTGCAGCTACATATTCAACACTTGACGCAAACAATCATGTGACTGCTCCAGTTTATGTACGATGGCTCTTAGACGCCCTGCCTGCTGAGTTTTTCAACAACAAAAATATTCGTAAATTTGAAATTATTCATAAAGCTGAAATATTGCCAGGAAGCTTGTCCAAGGTTGAATACTCAATTTCAGGAAATGAGATTATTCACGCAATACGCCCTTCTTCCGGCGGAGTCGTAAACTGCCTTGCAAAATCTGTTTGGGAATAATAATTCTCGAATCTTAAACAATTGATGCAAGTGTAAAAGCTGCAGGAATAAATATAAGGCCCAGTATTGTTGATAAAACAACAATACTGGACGCGTAGGAAGTATCTTTTCCATATCTTGCAGGAAGAATATAAGAAAAAACAGCTGAGGGTAAACTTGCCGCGACAATAATTATTGTTTTCATAGTCCCATCTATATTAAAAATAGTTATTGCTGCCCAGCCTGCTAAAAATCCACCAATAAAACGTATTAATAAACCAGCAATAACATGTTTATCTATTTTTATATTTGAAAACTTTATTGCCGTTCCTACTGTAAAAGCAGCTAAAGCTGAAGCGCCTTCTCCGCTAAACTTAAAGATTTCAAGTATTTGTTTGGGTATTTCAATTTCTAAATATTTAAAAACAAAACCTAATACTATTGCCCATAAAAGAGGTGTTTTTATCATTTCCAAGAGTCCCTTGAAAGTAAATCCTTCAGAAACAATAATTATACCTATTGTAAAAATATAAAATGTTTGTATTTGGTCTACTATTACCTCAGTATTCATAGAGCCTAGCCCACCCCAAAGCATCATCAATGGAATACCGAGAAAACCTGAATTCATAAAACAAACAGAAGGTACAAAAGCTCCCATATTAATAGAAGTAATTTTACAATATAAGATACCTGCCAATAATAATAAAATAAAAATTATTGTAGTAGACCCAAAAAGTTTAAAAGCTTCACTAACAACAAGTTCAGATGTAACAAGAGAATAAAAAACAAGAGCCGGCATAAAAAAATCAGTAAGAATTCTTGTTAAAGTATCCTGATTTATTGTAAAAAACTTTGACATTAAAGCTCCACCGGCCATAACAACAAACAGTGGTAATATAATCCAAAAAATATCTATTATCATCTATCAAGCCCCTCAAAGATGCTATTTTAATATTGCGAATAACGTATAAAGCATATATAATAACGCTTTATGACTAAATTTGTAACTACTATAGTTTTATTTATTCTCTTTGTTTGTTTATCCTTAAACTATACATTTACAAGTTCTTTTTATATCAGCATGACATTATTAACAGCACTTCTTTTATTCAGTAAAAGATTCCCTCTTTTTTTGAATATTGAATATAAAACATTAAAATTAACAAGGAGGCCATTTAATGTCCGATAACGCAACCAAAAATTATCTGTGTGAAGCCGTTCCTCCATTTAATATTGCAACCGCAATGGAAGAAGCTTCCAGATGCCTGCTTTGTCATGACGCGCCATGTAGTCGAGACTGTCCAGCCGGAACCAATCCCGCGGATTTTATTAGAGCAATAAGGTTTAGAAATTTTAAAGGCGCGTCAGAAATCATACGAACCAATAATGTTCTTGGAGGAATATGCGCGAGAGTATGTCCTTACGAAGTTCTTTGTGAAGAAGGTTGTTCAAGATCAGGTATTGATAAGCCAATACAAATTGGAAGACTTCAGCGTTTTGCAACTGACTACGAAAAAGCAACTAATTTTAAACCACTTGATAAAGTCGAAGCTTCAAAAGAAAAAGTTGCAATGATTGGCTCTGGCCCATCTTCTCTTACTTGTGCCGCAGAATTAGCTCAGAAAGGTTATGATGTTACAATTTTTGAAGAAAAAGCTATTGCTGGCGGGGTTCTTTCATATGGAGTAGTTCCTGCACGACTTCCACAATATGTAGTTGATGAAGAAATCTCAATCATAAAAGAACTTGGTGTAAAAATAATCTGTAACACTAAAATTGGAAAAGATAAGAGCATAGAAGAATTAAAGTCTGAAGGTTTTAAAGCATTTTTTATTGGAGCTGGTATTCAGGCTCCTAAAATGCTCAATATTCCAGGAACAGATCTTGAAGGCGTTACCAACGCTGTAGAATATCTTGGAAAGGCTAAACCTTCAAACGGAAAAATGGCTCCTGGTAAAACAGTGGTAGTAATTGGCGGTGGAGATGTTGCGATGGATTGTGCTACAACATCAAAACTACTGGGTTCAGACCGAACAATGATTCTCTATAGAAGAACCCGCGAAGAAGCTCCAGCACATAAAACAGAAATGAGTTATGTAGAAGAGCTTGGTGTTCAATTTT
>JAQQAK010000014.1 GCA_028527945.1 Spirochaetaceae bacterium | reverse complement strand
GTATTACAAGTGGCTTTTACTACAGGGTTATATAGGATTTAATCCTTTTGATAATATTAGAAGTTTAAAAAAGCAGCATAAGCTTCCGGATTATCTTTTTGAGAAAGAGATTGATGCCTTAATCGCGTTAACAGGAACAGGTTTTACTGGAATTAGAGATCGTTTTATTTTAGAACTGCTTTATTCTACAGGATGTCGTGTTTCTGAGGCGGTTTCTATAAATATTTCTGATATAGATTTTAAAGACCATGCCATTAAGGTTAGCGGAAAGGGGCAGAAAGAACGAATAGTTTTTTTGGGAAAAAGAGCTATGAATTGTTTGGAAGAATACCTTGCTTTAAGAAATATAAGAGCTGATAAAGATGATCCTGATGCGGTAAATGCGCTTTTACTTAATTTTAGAGGAGCTCGAATAACTCAGAGAGGGATTGCTGGAATTATTGAGAAATATGTCTCAAAATCAGGAATTGTTAAAAATGTAAGCCCTCATACCTTCAGACATAGTTTTGCTACACATCTCGTTGAGCATGGCGCTGATATAAGGGTTGTTCAGGAAATGCTAGGACATGAAAGTCTGTCTACAACACAGATTTATACACATATGGGGATAGAGCGTTTAAGAGACGTTTATAATCAGGCGCATCCCCACGCAGAGGCAAAATTCAGTGGAGTTAAAAGATGAAAATTAGATCAACAACTATAATAGCTGTTAAAAAAGATGGAAAAGTCGCAATGGCTGGAGATGGTCAGGTTACCCTTGGCGAAACAATAATGAAGGGGAATGCTCAGAAGGTAAAAACCATTTATGGTGGTAAAATTTTGACCGGTTTTGCTGGCGCTACTGCAGATGCTTTTACTCTTTTTGAACTTTTTGAAAGTAAAGTCAGCGAGTATGGCGGTGATATTACAAGAGCTGCAGTAGAACTTGCAAAAAAATGGCGAACAGATCGAACTTTGAGTAAGCTTGAAGCAATGCTGCTTGTCGCAGATAAAAATAAAATTTTATTAATATCAGGAACCGGTGATGTTGTAGAACCTCAGGAAGGAGTTCTTGCAATCGGCTCTGGTGGCAATTACGCGTATGCCGCGGCACTCGCTTATTTACAGGAAACTTCTCTTGGCGCAAAAGAAATTGCGCTTAAATCTATGGAAATTGCTTCCAAAATATGCATTTACACCAATAATACTTTTGTAGCAGAGGAGGTCTCATGATTACGGGACTTGAAGAATTAACACCTAAACAGATAGTTGAAGAACTTGACAAATATATAATAGGCCAGAATAAAGCAAAGAAAGCTGTTGCTATAGCCCTTAGAAACAGAATGAGAAGACAGCTTTTGTCTAAAGAAATGAGAGATGAAATTGCACCTAAAAACATCATAATGATTGGGCCTACAGGTGTTGGAAAAACTGAAATTGCCAGAAGGTTATCCAAGCTTGTTAAAGCTCCTTTTGTAAAGGTAGAGGCAACCAAATATACTGAAGTAGGCTATGTTGGGCGTGATGTAGAATCAATGATTAGGGATTTAATGTCTGTAGCCGTTGGAATGGTTAAGAAGGAAATGGAAGAAGAAGTCAGAAGAGAGGCTGAACTCCGAACTGAAGACGCTATTCTTGATTTACTTCTTCCTGGTGTAGGAAAGAAAAAAAAGAAAACTCAGGATGCAGATGGCGGAATCAATCTTGGTAATATTTTTACAGGAATGAATCAGGGTAATAAAGATAATCCTACTGTAATAAATCTTCCAGGGCCTGGTGAAAACGTTTCAGAAGGAGCAACTATAGATACAGCTGCTGATTCTGACAGTTCAAAGACTAATTCAACTCGTGAAAAGTTTAGAAAAATGCTTAGAGACGGCAAACTTGAAGACAAAGAAGTTGAAGTTTTGGTTACAGCGCCGCCAGCTATGGGTATGGATATGTTTTCTGGTATGAATCTTGAAGACATGGGAATTAATGTTGCAGCAATTCCTATGTTTGGCGGAAAAAAGAAAAAACGTAAGGTTTCAATAGCACGAGCCAGAGAAATTCTTTTGGCAGACGAACTTGATAAACTGATAGATCAGGAACGTGTAAACGAAATTGCCCGTGAAAGAACACAGCAGATGGGCATCGTTTTTATTGATGAAATTGATAAAATAGCCGCTAAAGAAGGTCGGGGCGGAAGTGGTGAAGTCAGCCGTGAAGGTGTTCAGCGTGACATTCTTCCAATTGTTGAAGGTTCCAAGGTTAATACTAAATATGGTTTGGTTGATACTTCTCACATACTTTTTGTAGCGGCAGGAGCTTTTCATATGAGCAAGCCATCAGACTTGATTCCTGAGCTTCAGGGCCGTTTTCCTTTGAGAGTTGAGCTTGAAGATTTAACAGCTGAAGATTTTGAGAAGATTCTTACTCAGCCTAAAAATGCTCTTATTAAACAGTATGTGGCTCTTTTAGGTACAGAAGATGTAAATCTTGACTTTTCAGATTCAGCAATCAGACGGATGAGTGAGATTGCTGGAGATGTTAATTCAAAGACTGAAAATATTGGAGCAAGAAGACTCCATACAGTTTTGGAGCTGCTACTTGAAGAAGTTTCTTTTAAAGCGCCTGATTTAAAAGGGCAAACTATAAATATTACGCCGGAATATGTGGATGAACGGCTTAAAGATGTCCACGAAGATCAAGATTTATCACGTTATATTCTTTAAAAGAGTGAATAAAACTCTAATAGCGTGAAAAAATCTTCCGAAGATTAAAATAAGGAATCGTGAAAAATTTGGTTCCTTATAATTTATTGTTTTATCTGGGAGGGGTTATGAATAGTTTTGCTAAAAATGTAGAGCTGCTTCATCGTACTATGGACGCAAGTCTTTATAGACGTGCGGTTATTACAAATAATATTGCTAACGCGGATACTCCTAATTTTAAAAGATCAGTTGTTAATTTTGAGTCAGAGCTAAAACGTGCTCTTGATTCTGAGAATAAAACCGGTATGGAAGCTGCTCTGACAAATGAAAGGCATATTTCTTTTAATAAGGTTCAGGACTGGAAGAGCGTAAAACCTCGAAAGGTTCTTGATTATCTTACAGAGAGCGATAATAACGGGAATAATGTAGATGCGGAAGAAGAATTAATGCTGGCAATGCAGAATCAGCTTCAATATAACCTTTTAACAACATCTATCTCAAATCAGTTTAGCCAGATAGCAAAGGTTACTAGTTAGTTCAGGAGAAAATCATGGGACTTTTTACAAGTATTAATACAGCGGCATCAGGTATGAGCGCACAGCGAATGCGATTGGATGTAATTTCAGATAATATTGCAAACGCAGAAACAACAAGAACTACTGAAGGCGGTGCTTTCAGAAGAAGTCGTGTAATTTTTAAGCCGCAGGTATCAGAACCTTATTGGAAGTCACCGTTTTTACCTGAAAAACTCCAGCAGAAAGTTGGTAAAGGTGTAGAAGTTTCCAAGATTGAGAAGGATATGGATAGCGAAATGCGCCTTGTTTATGATCCAACTCATCCGGATGCAATAAAAACCGGACCAAAGGCTGGATATGTTGAGATGCCTAATGTTAATATAGTAGATGAAATGGTTGATATGATTTCAGCCTCAAGAGCATATGAAGCTAATGTGTCTGTTGTAGATGGTTCAAAAGCAATGTTTCAGGAAGCTCTTGAAATAGGAAGGAGATAATAAATGAGCGGTTTGTTGGGGGCTTCAGATGTTAATGGTAATGTTGTACAGTTAAGAGCTACAAATAAAAAACATTTTGGTATTCAAGCAGAAGAGCTGAAGCCGAAAACAAGCTCAGAAGAGTTTACTTCTGCCTTAAAAAATGCTTTGGGAGAAGCAAATCAGCTTCAGAATGATGTAACAGATATTACTCAGGCATATATTACAGATCCTGAGAGTGTTGATGTTCATGATGTAACTATTGCAATGAGTAAGGCCAATATGGCAGTAGATATTACCAAAGCAGTGGTTGACGGAGCGTTAAAAGCGTATAACAATATAATTAATATTAGATAAAAAGAAACAACATAGTTTTTACTTGAAAAATCCATGTTCTTTTTTCAATGGGAGGGGAAATGAACGAATGGTTTAAAAAAGTAATCGAAAGGGTTAAGACTGCCTGGGGTAAGTGGTCTGGAATCCAGAAGATTATTTTTTTCGCAATCATAGCTGCGGTTATTGCCGGGATTGTTGTCATTTCGACAGTCAGTTCAAGTCCGGGTGAAGTCGCATTATTTACAACACCAATATCAGATCAGGATCTACTTTACAAGATATCGATGCGTCTTGATGAAGAGAGTGTAGAGCATAAGGTTACTGAAGACGGAATGATTTACGTCAATGATAAGGCTTCTGCTAACAGGATGGTTTCTATACTTATGCGTGAAGATCTCATTCCATCAGATATTTCCCCTTGGGATGTTTTTAAGATGGATCGCTGGACTGTTACTGACTTTGAAAGAGAAGTTAATCTTCAGAGGGCTGTCACAGAAGGTCTTGAAGATCATATAGAAGCTCTTGATGATGTAGATGACGCTAAAGTAACATTGGTAATGCCTGAGACAGAACTTTTCACTGAAGATCAGGATCCTGTTACCGCGTCTGTTATTATTACACCAAAGCCAGGAAGCGATATAACCACCTCCCGTAAAAAAATTGAAGGTATAGAAAAACTTGTACTTTTTGCAGTACAGGGACTCAAGACTGAAAATATCGTAATAACTGATTATCGTGGAACAATTTTGAACGATTTTGAAGATATGGCGGAATTTGACAGACTTGAGCTTACTAAGAGACAGATGGATCAGAAAGCCAAGCTTGAAAGAAAGTATAAGGCTGAAATCCTAAATGAATTAAAAGGTGTTTTTGGCTCAGACCGAGTTCGTGTTTTTAGAGTTGATGTAGACCTTGATATGGGGAAAAAGACTGTAGAGACCGATGAATATTTTCCTATTACTATCAAACCGGATAATCCCGACACCCCATATGATGATTCTGAAGTTATAAAGAATGTGCCTCGTTCTGAGCAGATTGTAGATGAAAGCTATAAAGGTACAGGTTTTAACCCAGAAGGGCCTCCTGGACAGGAGGGGCAGACTCCGCCTGCATATAAGGATCTTGAAGGTCTTGTAGGAGATTACAATAACAAATCGAATACAATTAACTACGAGGTTAATGAACGTAAGATACATGAAGAGAAAAACCCTTGGGAGATAAAAAGAATTACTGTAGCTGTAGCTGTGGATGGAGTATGGACAAGGGTTTATAACGATAAAGGACTTCTGTCTATAACTCCTGAGGGAACAATAGAAAGAAAATATACAGATGTAGATAATTCTGCCCTTGAAAAGGCCAGAATTCTTGTTGAGCATTCGATAGGTTATAATGCAACAAGGGGTGACTCTGTTAGTGTTGAACATTTAAAGTTTGATAGAACAGAACAGTTTGAGAAAGAAGACGAAAAATATAGAAACCAGAAAAGACTGCAACAGGCACTGCTGTATTCTATAATAGGTGTAGCTATAATTATACTTGCCTTTATAGTATTCAGACTTATATCCAGAGAACTTGAACGTCGTAGACGTCTTAGAGAAGAAGAACTTGCAAGACAGCATCAGGCTATGCGTGAAGCTGCTCTAAGAAGTGCTGAAGAAGAAAGTGTTGATGTTGAAATGTCTGTTGAGGAGCGCGCCAGAATGGAGATGCAGGAACATGCAATGAATATGGCGCGTGAGCATCCAGAAGATGTTGCACAATTAATCCGAACTTGGTTGGCGGAGGAGTAAGATATGTCTAAAGCACAAGCTGCACAGGGCGGCGGTAAAAGTAAATCAAAGACTGAACTGACAGGAAGGCAAAAAGCTGCTATCTTTCTTGTTACCTTAGGCTCAGAAGTCTCCTCCGAAATTTTTAAACATCTTAGAGATGATGAAATCGAGGGGCTTACTTTTGAAATTGCCCGTCTTGATACTGTAGAGCCGGAAGAACGTGACAAGGTCTTGATGGAATTCAAGGATCTTATGATGGCTCAGGACTTTATAAGTTCTGGTGGTATTGACTATGCCAGAGAAGTTCTTGAAAAATCTCTCGGTTCTCAGAAAGCTGTAGATATTATAAACCGTTTAACAAGCAGCCTTCAGGTTAGGCCCTTTGACTTTATAAGAAGGACCGACCCTGCTCATCTTTTAAACTTTATTCAACAAGAGCATCCTCAGACTATAGCGCTTATTCTTGCTTATCTGGAACCTGCCAAGGCTTCAGTTATTCTAGGTGCTTTGCCTCATGAAGTTCAGTCAGATGTTGCAAGACGAATTGCTACAATGGACAGAACCTCTCCGGAAGTTTTACGTGAAGTTGAACGAGTTCTTGAAAAGAAACTTTCAACACTATCATCTGAAGACTATACAGCTGCTGGTGGTGTTGAAAATATTGTTGAAATACTTAACCTTGTAGATCGTTCAACAGAGAAGATCATAATAGAGTCTCTAGAAGAAGATGATCCTGAACTGGCAGAAGAAATAAAGAAGCGAATGTTCGTTTTCGAAGATATCGTGCTGCTTGATGACAGAGCTATACAGAAGGTTCTTCGTGAAGTTGATACCAGTGAGCTTGGTAAGGCTCTAAGAGGTGTTGAGGGAGAAGTTCAAGACAAGATTTTCAGAAACATGTCAAAACGTGCTTCACAGCTCTTGAAAGAAGAAATGGAGTATATGGGGCCTGTCAGGTTGAAAGACGTAGAAGAAACCCAGCAGAAGATTGTGTCTATTATCAGAAAGCTTGAGGATCAGGGTGAGATTGTAGTTGCCCGTTCAGGTGAAGATGAAATGGTTGTATAACGGAGGTAGACTTTGGCCAGAAATGTTTTTAGACCAACAGAAATAGTTAAACTGACAAAACAGGTGCAGTTAGACACCCCTTTTGCCAAGGTTGTGGAACCTGAAGCTGTTATTCCAGCAGAAGAATACACTGGACCTACGGCTGATGATTTAAGACGTGAAGCTGAAGCGTTTAAAAAGAGTTGGGAATCTGAAAAGAACTTGATGATATCCAAGGCTGAGAATGATGCTGAGCGTATAATAAAAAGAGCTGAAGAAACAGCTTTTAATCAGGTTAAACAAGCTAATGATGAAGCTCAGGTTATTAAGCAAAAGGCTGAAGATGAGGCCGAAAGTGTTATTGCAGCCGCGAAGGCTCAGGCTCAAGATCTTCTGGAAGATGCTCAAAAGAAGGTTGATGAAATCACCAGAGATTCCAGAAAAGAGGGATTTCAACAGGGGCAGGAAGAAGGTTATGAAACCGGAAAAGCAGAAGTTGAACGTCTTGTTGAGCATTTACATGTAATTATTTCCAAAGCTATAGAGAAACGTAATCAGATTATTGATCAGTCTGAAACTCAGATAATTGATCTTGTTTTAAATATAAGCCAGAAGGTTATAAAAGTAATTTCTGAAAATCAGAAAAATGTTGTTATAAATAATGTCATACAGGCTCTTCGCAAACTGAAGAGTCGTGGTGATGTTGTTATAAGAGTTAATCTTGAAGATGTGAAGCTTACAAGTGAACATGTGAAAGATTTTATGAGAATGGTTGAAAATGTCCGTTCTATTTCTGTTATGGAAGACACCTCTGTAGATCGTGGAGGATGTATTATCGAAACTGATTTTGGACAAATAGATGCAAGAATATCTTCTCAGTTTAAAGAGATTGAAGAAAAAATTCTGGATCTCATGCCAATAAGGGCTGGCGGAGAAGCTTAGTACATAAATATTCTGGTGAGGCTCTTTCAAAACTTAGGAAGTTTTGAAAGAGCTTCCTTATTGTTAATAAGAAATATTTGCCTTAAACGTCTGTTTTGTTTTCGGGAGGGGGATAAAGTGAAGATGTTTGATAAATACGGAATGATACTCTCAAAAACTGATCCTATCAAATATACCGGGGTTGTAACCAAGGTTATGGGGCTTCTTATAGAAAGCACAGGCCCTCAGGTTGTTTTGGGAGAGGTTTGTCAGATTATGATACCTGAAGCCTCTGAGCCTGTAAGAGCTGAAGTTGTCGGCTTTGATGGTAAAACAGTTCAACTTATGCCTTATGCCGAAATTGATGGTATAGAACCTGGGTGTGTAGTTGTCGCGTCTGGAAAAACATTGGAAATCCCTGTTTCAGAGAATATGCTTGGTAGGGTAATTGACGGCCTTGGCAGACCATATGATGATTTAGGTTCGTATGGGGCTGACGCATGGTATCCTGTCTCACAGAACTCTCCTAGCGCTTTAAAACGTGAAGTAATAAGTGAGAGAATTGCCACCGGTGTTCGTTCTATTGATTTTCTTACAGCTGTTGGAAAGGGGCAACGTCTTGGAATTTTTGCAGGAAGTGGTGTTGGTAAGTCTACTTTGCTTGGTATGATTGCGCGTAATGCCAACGCGGATGTGAATGTTATTGCGCTAATTGGTGAGCGAGGCCGTGAAGTTCGTGAGTTTATAGAAAGAGATCTTGGACCTGAAGGTATGAAAAAAACAGTAATAGTTGTATCTACCTCAGACACCCCTCCGCTTGCAAGGCTTCGTGGAGCATATGTTGCTACAGCAGTTGCAGAATATTTTCGTGATCAGGGTAAGAATGTAATGCTACTCTTTGATTCTCTTACCCGATTTGCAAGAGCTCAGCGTGAAATTGGTCTGGCTTCTGGCGAACCTCCTGCAAATAGAGGTTATCCACCGTCAGTTTTTGAGAAAATGCCGAAACTTTTAGAACGGTGTGGTACAAACGATAAAGGTACTATAACTGGTTTTTATACTATACTTGTAGAAGGCGATGATATGGATGAACCTATTGCGGATAATGTAAGAGGTATTCTTGACGGCCATATTGTTTTGGACAGGCGGTTGGCTCATAAGTATCATTATCCGTCAATTAATGTATTGGATTCTC
>JAQQAK010000013.1 GCA_028527945.1 Spirochaetaceae bacterium | reverse complement strand
AATCGTTCTTTCCAGAAAGCTAATATTTTATCTTTAAGCTTTAGCGATACATCAACTTTTTTTTCAATTATGGAGACTATGTTCCAGCCTAAATCATCTTCTGTGACACCTGATAGAGCCGGTTTTAAAGAAGGTATTTCTTCAGAAAGCTCCTCCAATATTTTCATATTTCTTGGAGCAGTATTCATAATAGTAGAATCTATATCAAAAATTGCAATGTGCTTAATATTTTCATTGTTTGAGTTTTTGTCTATACAAGACTCAAGAAATTCATAACTTAGGCAATTCACTAAACTCCCCTTCTTTTACTATCAACGCACGAGTACGCCAAAAATCTATAGCCTCTGGTAATTCTGACAACCTTATTTCAGGATCATGAATTTCTCTGGGAGCAGTTGTTCCGGCATATATTGTATGTATCAGAAAAGTTTCAGGCATCCACATTCCCCAAAGGCACAAACTCTTTGTAGGTTGTTTTTCTCCTAAACATAAATGAGAAGGAATTTTTCTTCCTAACCGGTATGCCCAGAAAGACTCACTACTATCAGGAGCAACTTTTTTTACACCCGACAGACCTGTTTCATAATCAAGCTCAAAATCTTCATGAAACCAAACAGGCTCTCCGCTAATATCTTTTTTAGCTGAAGAAAAAAAATCATAAACAATTGGTTTTATATCCTGCAAGATTTTTTCTACAGGAACAAGAAAATCATGCTTGTGAGCTTCAAGATGAAATTCATCTCTCCATTTCCATTGAAAATCATTCATTATTTAAGCCCTGAATTCATATAACCTTCCAAAAAGCGTTTTTGAAAAATTAAAAATAATATTATAAGCGGCATTGCGACTATCAGAGTTGCGGCAGACATCAGCCCCCATTGAGCCCCGACTTCACCTAACTGAGTAAAACGCGCAAGTCCAACAGTTAAAGGTCTGGCTGTATCTGACTGAGTTATTATTAACGGCCATAAAAGACTGTTCCAGTGCCAACTAATACTTGAAATTGAAAACGCAATTACAGTTGAACGTGACATTGGTAAATAAACATTCTTAAAAATCATAAACCAGTTACAACCGTCAACGCGGGCAGCATCGCCATAATCTCTGGGAATTCCCATAAAAGTCTGTCTAAATAAAAAGGTTCCAAAAGCGCTACCCCAAAACGGCATGGCCATTGCTAAAATAGTATCGTAGAGGCCAAGACTTCTTATTGTTTGGAAATTAGGAACAAGAAGGGCTACGGTTGGAATCATCATTTGAAGCATCACAATCATAAAGAGAATGGTCTTTCCAGGGAATTTATAAAACGCAAAAGCAAAACCGGATAGACTGCTTGTAACCAGCTGAACAGCAAGAACTGTTATAACAAGTAAAATTGTATTTATAAAATATCGTCCAAAAGGAGCAAGACTGAAAGCATGCTTATAATTATAAAAACTAAATCCGCTGCCAAAC
The DNA here is from genome assembly GCA_028527945.1 of Spirochaetaceae bacterium. Taxonomy (GTDB): domain Bacteria; phylum Spirochaetota; class Spirochaetia; order UBA9216; family UBA9216; genus Thalassospirochaeta. The sequence continues at coordinate 33,220 of JAQQAK010000013.1, read as the reverse complement.
CATACATGTCCCCGCGCAAAAGGTTCTCCGACAGGTCGTAAACTTGCAACGATTGACCAAAAAAGAGGTATTGTCCAAGCTAAAGCAATAACTATTGCAATGAGCATAGTTATTATAGAAAAAACTTTTCTTTTTGATATTCCGATGTTCATAGTATTAGACATTATCTCCCCCTTTTTCGCTTACCAAAAAATTAGTAATTGTGAAAATAAGTAGAAGAAGTACAAGAATAATTGTAATTGCTGAAGAAAGCCCTACATTAAGGTGCTCAAACCTTACCTGCCATAAATAATAGAGAAGCAAAGAACTTGAATTACTAGGCCCTCCTTGTGTAAGCACAATTACATGATCTACAGTTCTGAAAGCTCCAATTACCGCTACAGTGGTAACAAAAAGAGTTGTACGCTTTAAAAGAGGAAGTGTAAATTTGAAAAAACTGACAATGGGACCGGCCCCTTCTATTCTAAGAGCTTCATAAACATCTTTGGGTAAATTCTGAACACCGGCAAGATAATAAATCATATAAAACCCAGCGTCTTTCCAGAAAGAAATTATGACAAGAGCCCAAAGAGACATTTTAGGATTACCGGTCCAGTTCTCAGGACCTTTATACCCGAATAAACCTAATAATGAATTAAAAAGGCCATAATCCGGTGTAAAAAAGAACATCCATATAGTTGCGGCTGATACTAATGGAAGAACAGCCGGATGGAATATTGCGACACGAAACTTACGAAATCTTTCCTTACTTAACCAAAGCGCAAAGAAAAGAGAAGCTACAACTGTTACAGGAACAAGAACAACAACGTATTTTACAGTATTCAGCAGAATCAGTCTAAATTCTTCACTTTGAAAAAGCTTGCTATAATTTTCTAAACCACAAAAAACCGGTTCTCTGTATTTGGGAATATTAAGCCTGTGAATAAAAAAACTACCCTTAAAACTTGCTATAAGAGGGTAAACCGTAAAAAGAATTACAAAAAAAAGCGTAGGCAATATTAGCAGATACGGAATAGCCGACACCTTCTTTTTTTTTGTCAGATCATTCAAATCAACTCTCCTGAGTATAAAAATTAAAGCCCTGAAACAGCAATTACAACTGTTTCAGAGCATAATCAATCTAAGAGATTTTCTTATTTAAAGTCAGCGAGAGCTGCGTCGGCCTCTTCCTGAGCTTTGGCCATAGCCTCAGCAGCAGTCATTTCACCATTAAAAGCAGCCTGAATATAGTTATGAAAAATAGATCTAACCTGACCAAGATTCTGTATTGCAAGCTCTTTTCCAGCATCCGCAAGAATATCTTTGATTTTTGCTACCTGAGGATGCTCAGCTGAATATGCCTTCATAGCGTCAGAACTGAAAGCACTCTTACTTGTGGCTATATAACCTGTAGCAATTGAGAATTGTGCGGCATTCTCCGGACTTGTCATAAAGACAGCAAAGTCAAGAGCAGCTCTCTTCTCAGCATCGCTAAGACCTGATGTCATATAAATATTTCCACCGCCTGGCACACTGTATGAGCCTGAAGTTTTGCCTGGAATACCCATTACGCCAACCTCAAAATCAGCGTTTGAAAGAATCTTTGAAAGACTTCCTGATGTTTGAACGATAATTGCTGTATTTCCGGAAAGAAAGTTTGGAACAACATTACCCCATGTTCCCTGAACTCCTGCAGGAGTAGCCTGATACTTTGCGGAAAGATCATTGTAGTAATTTATTGCGTCAATTACTTCCGGCTCGTTAAAATAAACTGTTGTATCATCCGCGCCTACAATATTTTTACCAAAGGCCATTGCGAGAGGCTGAAAAACCCAATAAGGCCAACCTGTAGGCCACTCAATTCCCCATCTGGTTACACTGTCACCCTCTCTTACTGTTAGAGCCTGTGCGGCATCAGCAAGTTCCTGAAGATTTTTAGGCTCAGATAAACCAGCGGCTTTAAAAAGATCCGCGTTATAATAAGCTACAACAGCACTTCTCTGAAAAGGGAGACTCCAGAGTTTATCCTGATAGTATGAGTTTTCAAGAAAAACAGGTAGAAAATCATCAAGATAAGCATCAGAACCTTCCATATTGGCAAGTAAATCGCTTAGTGGTTCAATGTACTGAGCATTAGCAAGATCATATACATCTGTTGCAAGCATTACCGCAAGTTCAGGAGCGTCTCCACCGCCGTCAATTGATGTTTGAATCATTGTTTTTACATCTGTATAACCACCTGCATATACAGGCTCAATTGTTACGTTTGGATGTGTCTTTTTAAACTCTGTTGCGTATCCGTTAAGAATATCAGCAACCGGCGCGTCAACAGCTACAGGATAAGCAACCTTTAATACAACTTCTTCCTGAGAGTCTTCTGCAGCTTTCTTTTCCTGTTGACCTGAAGCAAAAACTCCAGCGACAAGAACGGCAGTCATTAAAACAGTTAGACCAATTTTTTTGATCATTCCCTACTCCTTATTATTTTTTTATTATCCCCTCCGCTTGTTTTCCCAAGCCTCACGGGAATCCTCTAATATCCGAAGGTCCTCTTCCGCGAGAGCCCCTCGGCTAATCTCTATTGATAAAAGCAGCATATTGGCAAATGACATAGGCACAGCCATTGAATTCTTAAACTGTAATTCACCTCTGGGAACATGAACAAAAAGATTACTGTCTGCGACATACCTGGGTCTGATTGTCCCCGCAATTACAAAACTAAACGCTCCACGTTTTTGGGAAAGCTCCAAGATAGGCCACATCCAACTATCTTTGTCGCTATACTGAAATAAAATAATCATGTCTTCAGCATCCATAGGAAAAAGCTCATCCATCTGATGGCTTCTATCCTGTTGAAGCTCAATTCCTGTTATACGGTAACGCCTTAATCTTTGAGCAAGATAGTGTGCCGGATAACTTCCTGTACCTTCACCTACAACCCAGACACGTTTGGAAGAAACTGCCTGAGCCGCAAAACCTTCAAGAACCTCAGGGGGAACAGTCTCGTTAAGCCGTTCAAGACTTCTGACATCAACCTTCACTGCTTCAGAAATAAGGTCGCTGATAGAATTAACCCGATTCTGCATTTTTCTTGAAGCGCTATAAGAATCTATATGAGTAGAAAAAAACTGTTTAATTCCATCCTGAAAATCACGAAATGAAGAATATCCGAGTTTTCTGAACAAATTAATTACTACAGGCTTACTTACTCCGGCAAGAGAGGCAAACTCTTTTTGAGAAAGAACAGAAGCCTGTTCAGGATTTCTATTTACAAATCCAAGCAAAACCGATTCAGTCTTGCTAAGAGAATCTGAATGTTGTTCAATTCTTTCAATCCAGTCTTTGTCCATTTAAAAGTTAATCCTTATAGATTATTTTTACCTAAATTACGTTTTTAAACAATATATTTGTGTATTTTGGTATATTTTTTAACTATATTTTAACACACAGAATAACCTCTATTATCCTAAAAGACAAGAAATCCCATAAAAAAAGAAGAACATAAAGAAAATCATTCTAAATGAGAAGCTTTCAAAACTAACCATGTTTTGATAATGGCGTAAATATAAATTGGATTCTGTTGATTATAAAAAAAGAAGCAGAACTCTTATTCTGCTTCTTCTACATCAATTTCGCAACTGTTGGAACGTCCAGCGTCGTCAACCACTGTTACGGTGTAATGGCCGCTTGAAGGATACCACTCAAGGCTATCCCCCTTGGGCGATTTACCAATAAAGAGATCATTAGCAAACCAGTATAGATAACTTGTATCAGCATCAGAAACGGCCAGTAGAGGAATTACATTATTTCTGGTATTAACGTGTCTTATAATATATGCCCCTCCCGCAAGAGGATTGGTTATTCGGGGAGGAGATCCGGAGTTCTTTAGTTTAAGGCTGTCTTCGTCTATTTCAAATGGAGGCGGAACAAGGCGTGGAAGCCCGGCTTTTTTAAACTGCTCAAGCATATCACTTGACCAGAACTCCCTGACCTGAGAAACAACTCCAGAGTCTCCCTTGCGTTCAGTTCTTAAACCTGTTTTTGTATCTACAAATATTTGTCTGTGAATCTTACACTTGGTTATAGGTGATACGCCAGGTATAAAGTCTGTTTTGATGGTATGCGTGCAATAACTGTTTGGAATACAACCAGAGACACTGCAAACATCAACCTGCTTGATTGTATCAGGAGGCATGGGAGCTTTGTAGCGTTCATCTGAAGGGATTTCAGAAATAATAGAATCAGCAATATTAAATAATAATGGAGCGGCAGTCTCTCTGCCCAAGAAAGCAGGATTACCCTCACCATTAAAGTTACCAATCCATACACATAATACAAATCGATCAAAAACAGCAGCCGACCAGCAGTCCTTAAATCCTATTGAGGTTCCGGTTTTATACGCTATTGGAACATCCAGAACATTCATCGGCCGGGACTCAATTGGAGAAGGATTTTTATCAAGCATTCTTAGTGTCAGAATACTTGATTCAACAGAAAAGAGCCTTGAGTCCTCATCTTTCTTTAACGAAACAGGAGTTCCTCCATCTTCAAGAATAAACCTTACAGGATGCTGTACACCTTCATTGGCAAGTGAGGCATACAGCGACATAAGCTCAATCATTGTAACCTCGGCGCTTCCTAGAACAATTGAAAGGCCGTAATGTTTACGACTCTTTAATCCATCAATACCGGCCTTTTTAAGAATATCATATAAATCAGGATTCTTTATCTGAGAGGCAAGCCTGATAGCCGGAATATTTCTGCTGTGAACAAGGGCTTCCCACGCCTTGACCGGCCCCTTGAAATCACTTTGATAATTATCTGGCGTATAAACTCCAAAACTAGTGGGAGCGTCACTAAGGACTGAATTGGGATGAATCAGGCCCTGCTCTATAGCTTTAGCGTAAATAAACGGCTTAAGCAGTGAGCCAGGCGACCTTTTGGCGGCAAAACCATTAACCTGACCTTCTATTTTATCATCAAAGAAATCAGCAGAGCCCATTGCGGCCAAAACTTCCATAGTTGTAAAATCAAGCAGCATGATACTACAGTTATTTACACCAAGGCTGTTCTTTGTTCTAAGGTAAAGCGCGGCCTGATTCTCTACAAGCCTTTGGTAATGATCGTCCAAGGTAGTTTTTATAACATCAAGAGATGTCCTATTTTTTAAATATTCCGCGGCATGCGGAATTTTAAATGGAAAACTACAGAAAAAGCGTATAGGCATATCAATATTGACCCTGCTTTCAGAATCTTCCGGATGAAAATGCAGCCAATCATTAAAAAGCAATTCCCTCGCAGCAAGACTCTCTGCCGGAACCTCAGTTCTGGATGGCGCCCTTCCATTAGGATCCTGAGGAAGAACAGCAAGAAAAAGCATCTCGGACAGGCTTAACTCATTAAGGTCTTTATGAAAATAATAATAGGCTGCAGCCGGAAAGCCTTCAATATTATAGCCGCAGGGAACAAGATTCATGTAGGCTTCAAGAATCTCCTGTTTTGAATGACGCAATTCTATTGCTACAGCCATATTAATCTGTTTTATTTTTCCGGGGATGGTAGATGTATTTATTCCATATTTAATCCTGACAAGCTGCATACTTACAGTTGAGGCTCCCATACGGTAATTACGAACAATATAACTATTCCAGGCAGCCTTGATTAAGGCCGATGGATTAAAACCTATATGGCTATAAAAATAGCGATCTTCTTTAATCAGTATCATCTGAATAAAATCAGGAGAAAAATCAGAAAGAGGCTTTTTAATCCTGTACTTCTCATCGTCCGACAAGAAAATCCTCATAAGATTTCCGTTTCTGTCAAAAACAGCCTTGGAAAAAGAGACACCGTCAAGACAAGTCTTACAGGGAAAAAGAGACAAACAAATAAATATTAAAAAGGGAACACCAAAAAAGAGTATAACTCCCTTGATGGCATTCCCTTTGGTTAATCTGATATTCACTTTATTCAGTTATGGTAATATTCCTGCAAGGGTTAATAGACCATATACCAAGATCATACATCGACTCCGCGTAGGCCGGAGGAGTAATAAAGGTTCCGGTATTAACCGCCCTTGCCTTATAAGTAAATTCTTTGATATCTTTATCAACAGAGGTAAAAAGAACCAACCTGTCTTCACGTATGTCTGTGTATTCAGCTCTAAGTTCTGAAGTCTTGGCAGACTCCCTTATAGCTCTTATATCTGGCTCAAGTCCTGCAGGCAAAAGATCTACAATAGCAATATTTCTGATTATTGAATCAGTCAATGCCCTGCAGCGGATTCTTACATTGATTGTATCGCCTACAGGTATAGTATCAACAACCTCACCACCATCAGTTACATATTCTTTGATGACCTCAATACCGTTATTACTTTCTTCAGGAATTTGACTATCGTATCCGGAAGAACAGACCTGATAAAAAAGCGGAACTGAATCATGGTTTTCAATCTGAAGAACACTGGCCGCTGCTGAATAATCAGTTTTCATCAACCGCTCTCCATTCAGTTTTAACTCAGTTCCATTCTTTTCCTTATCTATCTCTGTTACATTTATTCCCTTCTTTACTGACTGGGGAACAGCCTTCAGATAAGAATTAATTCCAAGCATAGCATAATTGGCAGAAAAGGTATTATAGGCTCCCATACCAATAAGATTGGCCATTTCAGAAAGAAGTTCATCTGACACAGACTTTATTCTGTCCGGAAAATATTCGCCAAGCATATAAAGGTAAACCGACGGAAAACATAAACGATTATAATATTCCATGTAATTTTCTTTCTTTATACTTTTAGCAGCCTTGGCTATCAAAGCGCTGGCCTTACGATCCTGCTTCATGAGGGCATAAGAGCCGGACAAAAACATTCCTGCAAATCCTGATTCCCAGTTTTCAAAATGAGAATCAAGGCTCTTTGTAAGTGTTTCTATATGGCTGGTTGTTACAATCTGATTTAAAGTAAGAATATAAACAGCATAACACCTGTTTATCAGAGCATTCTTTGATGTTTCATTTTCAGATGCTATATCCTCAAGATGCTTAAGCCCTGCCTTAAATACTGAATCAGGCACATAATACCCCTGCTCTCTTGCAAGTGTCAGAAAATGTATTACATAACTATCAATGACAGGATGTGTCCTTGATTGAGATGTCCATAAACCAAAGCCTCCGTCACTGTTCTGCCTGGCCTGTAAAATTCCTATTGTCCGTGTAACATCCCTTTTAACCTCAAAATCCTTCATATCAAGCCCCTCAATAATCTGAGGATACAGCTTTGGAAAGGTCATACTGGTTATCTGTTCAGTACATCCATAGGGGAATTTTTCAAGATACATATTAAGGCCATCAGCCAGACTTATAGGAATATATGATGCCGACAATGTTCTCTCGGCAAAGGCCTTGTACATATCACGATCAGTATTAATCTCGGCCTTTCCCTTTTCAACAACACCAACTTTTAGATCAGTATGATACGGAACAGGCGGCCTTACACTCAGGCTGATTGTCCTTTTGGAAGTTTCACCAAGACCGCGCACAGCAAATGTCAGCTCAGCAGCCCCGGGTTCTTTCAATGCTTTAAGCCGCATTTTCACAACGCTGTCCTTACCTTCTGCCATTGAAATATGAAATGTCTTTGAGCCGACAACATCAAGATGATCATCAGGAAGTACTGTCAACACAGCCTTTGAATCAGGTCCACTACCCTTATTCATATTGGTTACAGTAACTGAAATATCAAACTCATCTCCAGGAGCAGCCTGAGTAGGAACATTCGGCTGAATTACCCACGGAGCCCTTACAAGTGATGTTTTTTCAGCAGCGCCAAGCCTGTCATCAGAAACAACCACAGCCATAACCCTCAGACTACCATTAAAATAATCAGGAATCATGTATTCAAGCTCTTTCTGCTCTGGCCCGGAATCGACTATACCTGACCAGTAGGCAACAGGCACATCAGTCTTGCGCTTAAAGGGGTTAAGCTTAGAGGCAAGCATTTTACCAGCCATTCCACCACCCATAGCAGAAACCTTCTGAACAACATCGAATTCAGGTAGAACCAAATCAAGAATCTGTGATGTAGAAACCTCAAGAGCACGTTTTTTAAAGAAAAATGAAATTGGATCTGGAGTGCTATAGCCCGCGACCTGAAGTATTCCTTCATCAACGGCAAAAACCGCAATACGCCCCGGAGAAGATGTTTTATATCCAATATGAAAAACCTCTCCCGGCCTTGCTTCCATTGGAACATCAAGAGTAATTTTGTTTGTCCGCCTGTCCTTGCTTACCGAAAATGGAATAGTTCCATAACTAAGCGGACTCATATAAATCTCCTGAGAGGCTCTTCCACGCAAAAGGGTAACACTTATGTAACCGTTACCCTCAAGCTCCTCAGGTATTTCAATATACTGTGTTGTAGAAGTTCCGTTGAGGCTGAACCATTTATAATTGTATACCTTGTCGCGTTCAACACATATAAGACCTCCACCGGAGTAAGGACCTTTTATAAAAACCTCGGCACTCTCGCCAGGCTTGTAATCAGTTTTATCAAGTTTGAGCTCAAGCTCAGCATTTCTGTCAAGACTGCGCTCTATATTACTGTCTCCTATAATAGAAAATGGAGTCTCGGAAAGAACCGTACCATCTTCAGCCACAACAGAGATGGTATAGTCACCGGGAGTAGATGTAGGCAGAGCCATTTCTGTGCTGCCAACAGATATAGTAAAATCAGCCTCAGATATAGGAGATTCCTTCTCGATAGATTTATATTTATAAACTCCATTTGGCTGCCTAACCAGTGAAGAAACATATTTCATCTCACTAATTCGAAGCTTCAAGTTTTTAGCGTCTATCTTTTCAAGATTATTATTAATAGCTATGAAGCTGATATTACGTTCAGCCCCCTTCTTTATATACTTAGCGCTTCCGTCAACCTTTCGGCCAACAACAAACTTGAGAGGAGAAACAACAACACTCGCAGAGGCGTTAACACTACGCCCACTCTCTTTTTCAAAAACTTCAGAATTAATCCTGAGTCGATATGTTCCTACCGCAAATTTGTCAAGATTAATCTTCCGCGAAACCATACCATTAGCATCAGTCCTAAGACTACCCAAATCTTCTGAATAACTGTCATCTGCAATCAGTGGATCAGAAAAATCATAATCAGGGTACTGACGGTAATTTCTGTATCCGGGAGAAAGAGTCATTGACATCTTAACCTTGTTGCCGGCAGCTGGGGTTCCAAAAAGATTTCTCGCGCTTATCTCGGCAGTAACATCATCTGGATATATCCACCCATCAGTAGAAGCTCCAGCAAAACCGGCATTTACAGTAAGAGTGTCAGGTAAGAATTCTTCAACCTTGACCTGAGTAGAACCAAGAAAAGTCCTCTTTTGCCTTTTTGAATCTTCTATAACAAAAAGTGAAATAGTATATTTTCCGGTTGGAGAAGACGCCTGTGTTGTATAATTAATCTCTTCAAAACCTGAAGACGACAACTTTATTGAGCGTGTATTTATATTAAGACCGGATGGATCTGTAATAGTATATTCAAGCGGAGTTCCACCAAGATCTATTCCCCAGTCTCCTGCTTTTACAATAATACCAATATTAAAACGGTCACCAGGACGATAAATTCCTCTGTCTGAAAAAAGATAAGCAGAAAGTTTTTTAGGATCCTGAACTCCGTGAACCCCGCCTATATCAAAATTGGAAAAATCAAGGCGTCTATCCTGCTCCTTATAAGGCATAAAAGAGAAATCACCTTCGTATCTAACAACCCAGGCAACAGGTTCATGTTCATTCTCAAATTTTTCAAGACCACTGAAGCTGACATGTCCACCGTTTCCTGTACTAGAAGATTTTATAACATTTCCATTCTTTCCCCAAAGCTCAACAACAGCTGAAGAGACAGGACTCCCATCTTTAAGAGATTGAACAAATACATCTTTGCTACCGTTATCACTGGTTTTAACAAGCAAACCAAGATCTGTGACAAGAATAAACCGCTTGTCAGAGTACCAGGTATATGGATGAGCTCCTTTTACTGAAAAAATAAAAAGCCCCTTACTCAAATGGTCCTTAGGCACATCATTTAAATATTTATTAAAATCAAATGAGAAATAAGTAAGTTCCTGCGGATCAGTTGAATTGCTAATCTGCCTGGATTCTCTGTAAATTTCAGAAATGTTTTCATCATCAAACCTGTAATTGGAAAACCTGAAATTGGACAGATTCCCATTAGACTGGCTGACAAGGTGGTTTAAATCATCAGGACGAACACGGCTTATTCTGTAATCAACTTCAGGAATTCCCCGGCTAAGCATAGAGAGTTTCCGGCTACCTGATAAAGATAAAACAGAGCCTTCTGAAAGAATTGAAACCTCACGAGGATAATCTTTAAGCTGAATAATTTGTTTATAATCTCTGCCAAGATAATAACCACCGTAGAATTTAATTCCTTCCTTAAGCTTAACATAAATATACCTGTCAGGAGGACCGTCTATCTTGAAGCTGTTTACTGAATTATAACGGCCTGATACTGGAATAGCTGTAAAATCCAGTTTTTTACCAAGCTTTAAAACCTCTGGTACAACCTCTTCAGGTGCTCCCCAACTGTAATCTTTTCTGGCCTTAAGCCCTGGAAGAGCCGGCCTGTCAACAGGAAGAAGCCATATTTCAAGATTGTCAGCTACCTCATCAATATCAGCTCTACCCTTTGAGTCTATCGTTAAAATCTGCTCATAGCGCATCTGATCGTTTTTAATCATATTATGTTCAATGTCATTGATCCTGACATAGGTAGATAAACCTGGAATTGTCACAGACGCAGATTTTAAATCTTTAATACTCTTTCCACCATATGCTGAAACAAGCCCCGGCTTAACGGTAATCTGCATGTTTATTTCTTCAGCCGGCATTCCAACAGACTCAGAAACAATATAAACGGTCTTGCCGTCTTCACTGATATTTGTTTCAAAAGAATAATCTCGATTTTCAACCTTTCCCGAAGAGGCCTTTATATCAGGATGAATAGTTATATGTTCATTAAGCTCCTCTTTAGAAATTGGATAATTACAATGAATCTCCGACAATATGCGTTTGATGCTGCTGTCATAAGGATCTATATAAAATTCGCTGTTAGAAAGAGATATCTGAAACGGACTCATAGAAAAATCAAATGTCTTTTTTAAAACCTTTACATGTTCAGGAAAAAGATCATCAGAAAATTTAACACTATAATCTTCACCAATCCCCCAAGGCTCAGAAGGGCTAAAACTCAAGGTTGATTCATCTTCCCATCGCCATTCACCCGGAATAGCAGGATTTATCTCTGGAAGAACTGAAGGAGTCTTTCCTACATCATCAATTATTGCCGCTGAGCCACGAAAATAAACAGTTAGAGGATAAATATGATTCTCGCTGTAATCTGTATCAAAAGGTTCATCAACTGAGAAGCTTATCTCTATAGGCTGAGGCTTCGCTGCCTGACGACCACCTATAGCGAATATTCCAATAAAAACAACAACAGCTATGGCAATGCCTAAAAATAATAGCTTATGCTTTTTTATCCATTCTGTAATTTTTGAGAGATTTATTTTATCATTCATGAATAAAGGCTATTCTATTGAGAGTCTACTGTCAAGTTGTCATAATTTTGCATTGCACCTATTTTTGATATTAATAAACTTGAAGACTAACTCTTATCATCTTTTTTTGTTCTCGTTGAATTATTTAATTTTTTCTGGTATCTTGATTGGATGATAGACAAACTCGAAGAAATCGAAGCCCGCTTTTCTGAGCTCGAAAAACAAATTAGCGATCCTGACATAATGAAAGATATGAAACATTACAAAGAAGTTGCTCAGGAACATTCTCATCTGCTTGAAGTTGTAACAGAAATAAAAAATTACAAACGTATTAAGTCTGAAATAGAAGATGCCAAAGTTTTAATAGAAAACGAACAAGACGCGGAAATGAAAGAAATGGCTCATGAAGAGCTGAAAGGGCTGGAAGAAGAATTCGAGAAATCCGAAGCGGACTTAAAGACGCTTCTTATTCCAAAAGATCCAATGGATCTTAAAAATATTATCATGGAAATTAGAGCCGGAACAGGTGGAGACGAAGCCGCCCTATTTGCCGCGGATCTATTTAGAATGTATTCAAGATTGGCTGAAACAAGAGGATGGAAGGTTGAAATAATGTCCAGCAACGAGATAAATCTTGGAGGATTCAAGGAAATAGCCTTTTCTATAAGCGGTAAAAGTGTTTACGGAGATCTCAAATATGAGAGCGGGGTTCATAGAGTTCAGCGTGTCCCCGCGACAGAATCAGGCGGACGTGTTCATACATCAGCAGTTACTGTAGCAGTTTTGCCTGAAGCAGAAGACACTGATATAGAAATAAAACAGGAAGATCTTAAAATTGATGTTTACAGATCTTCAGGCCCTGGCGGACAGAGTGTTAATACTACAGATTCTGCTGTAAGAATAACCCACCTGCCAACTGGTGTTGTTGTAACATGTCAGGACGAAAAATCCCAAATTAAAAACAAGGCAAAAGCTCTAAGAGTTTTGCGCGCAAGATTATTTGAGGCAGAAGAGGCCAGAAAAGCAAAAGAACGGGCAGACGCAAGAAAGAGTCAGGTTGGCTCAGGAGACCGTTCAGAAAGAATTAGAACTTACAACTTTCCACAGAACAGATTAACCGATCACCGAATAAATCTTACCCTTTACAGGTTAGACGCAATTATGACAGGTGAAATGGATGAAGTAATCGAGGCTCTAAAACTAAGCGACAGAGAAGCTTACCTTAAGGCTAATCAGTAAAAAAATGACCTACAGAGAACTTCTTGGAAATGCCTCAGAGAGGCTTTCCAAATCAGAAGTGCTGTTTTGTGATACTCCCCTGCTTGATGCATCTGTGTTATTAACACATGCTGCCGAAATTACGAAAGAAAAACTATTTGCGTCTTATCCGGATTTTGTACCAGTAGAAGTACAGAATAAATTTGAAAAGATGCTAAAAAAGAGGCTGTCAGGCCAGCCAGTATCCTACATTAGAAATGTTAAAGAGTTTTATGGAAGAGATTTCTATGTTGACAACTCAGTTCTTGTACCAAGGCCGGATACTGAAACTATTATAGAAAAAACATTAAGCCTTACATCAGACAAAAACAACAGGATTCTTGATTTATGCACAGGTTCAGGGTGTATAGGGATAACTCTCAAGCTTGAAAAACCAGAACTTGAAGTTACTGTATCTGATATTTCAAAAGAAGCTCTTAATGTAGCGCAAAAGAACGCTAAAACACTTGAGGCTGATATAAACTTTGTCAATGGCAGTCTGTTTGATAAAATAGAAGGGTTTTTCGATATAATAGTAACAAACCCTCCATATGTAAAATCTTCAGAAACACAGCATATGCTTGATTCAGGGTGGCCAGAACCGAAAATAGCACTTGATGGAGGAGAAGACGGACTTGATTTAATAAGAGAAATTATAAGGTCTTCTTTAAATCATCTAAATGATAATGGTTATCTTTTAATAGAAGCAGGCCAGGATCAAGCTGAGAAAATATCTGAACTTTTATCAAAAGCTGGTTTTCATAATATTGAAATAACAAAGGACATTGAAGGACGAAACAGAGTAACAAGCGGCATGAAATAAATGCTCTAACATCTTTCTGATACGTTATAGTTGAAAATATTTTAAGTTTTAACGTCTCTAATAAAATAGACCTATTGATTGTTTCTGAACAGAGCCAAACTCTTTGGAAGGAAGACTGTCTATCTTATCTAATATTTTAACAAAGGTTTGATACTGCTCATAAAGAAGTGTTGAGTTTATTTTATCTATTTCACCATTCTCAGAAACTTTGCAAAGATAATCCGGTGCTGGGACAAGAGAAATTGTTGGAATATCACGTTGAAACAGAGGCTGACCTTCTCCAAAATAAAGAGAATTTCTGGGTCTTAATGTAATAGTACGCAGCATTTTTCGATCTTTTATTGCGTCAAGATATATTTGATTCATTTCCTTGTTAGCGGTATATACCAGCTCAAAATCAATCTTGCCAGTAGCCTTGTAGTTGTTATTATTTTTTTCATCTTTCCATTCCATACATCCAAGATGCTCTATTGTCAAACCAGCAACAGCTTTTGCGTGCCCGTCTTTTCCATCCCAAAATTCAGGATGATCATTTAACCAGCGTGAAGTAGCCTGCTGCTCGTCAATTCCAAATTGTGGAAGCTGAAAATGTCCTGTAGCAAACACAAAGACAGTTGTACGCTCCGGTTTTTCATCTTTTATAGACATAGCTTTTGCAAGCGCTATAAGAGCTATAGCACCATTTTCTTCGACCGCATTTGTACCATCAGTGTGAGTATTTACTATTACCGTTTCTGTTTTACTCTTACCCGGAATAACAGCATAAATAGTAGAAGTTTCTGATAATTCAAGCCTGGCATTCAGGGTAAGTGTCGCGGACGCATCTTTTTCAGCAGAAGAGAGAAGCCTTTCTCCATTTTTAGAATCAACCCATAACACTGGAAAATCTTTATACCCGCTTGTAAACGGAAGATATTGTCCCTTGGCGTTATCAGCAGAAATTCCTTCCCAAATAAGAACAGCGCCAAGAGCCCCACTCTTTTTTGCCTTTTTAAGCAAATGACCATTTAAAACAGAAGCCACAACAGGATTTTTAATTCTGGTTGGTAAACGCTCAACTCCTGGTTTTGTATTTCTTATTTTAAAAAGGAGACCAGTTGGAAGAGCCTTTACACCTGCTTTGACAACAACAATCTTTCCCTTAGCCTTTCTAAAATCTGATGAAGATTTACAAAAAATCAGAGGGGCAGTTACACCTTCAGCTGAAGTTATTCCTGAGTAAGGATAGTAAAAGCTTACAGGAATATTTATCTCATCAACTTTTAAACTATAATCCTGAGCTTCCCATCTGTTAAATTTATAAACATCTTCTTTATAATCAATGCTGTATTTATCAAGTTCTGACTTAATAAGATTTATGAACTTCTGATGAGCCTCATTACCAGTAAAACGCGGCCCAAGTAAATTTAACTCTTTTTGCAGCGTCCATAATTCTTCTTTCGTATCCTGTTCTTCAGACCAAATTGGAACCGACATAAAAACAGCAATTACTACTATCAATAAAAATATTGTTTTATTCCGCATAATTTATAAAGTAAGACTTAGTACCAAAATAGTAAAGTCTTGATAGAGGTTCAACATGATGCAATATTAAGAATATCTATGGATCATCTCGATAATAATGAGTATCTTTAATGAAAGCAGGAGAGCCGTGGAAGATTCAATCAGTAAATTTGAAAAAAAACTGTCAAAGTACAGACCTACTAAAAAAGCGCGAATAATGAAGGCTGTTGAATGGGCTCAACTAAAACACGGAGACCAAAAACGTGCCAGCGGTGAGCCATTCTTTATTCATCCATTAAAAGTAGCGGAGTTTCTTGTCGATCTTGGAATGGATCAGGAAACAATTATTGCCGCGCTTTTACATGATGTACTTGAAGACACAGCAACTTCTGAAACAGAAATGCGCAAAGAATTTGGGCGGGAAGTTGTAAATCTTGTTGACGGAGTAACTAAAATATCACTTGTTAAGGCAAAGAGCAAAAGCATTCAGGAAACAGAGACAATGCGAAAAATGCTGATGGCAATGACAAAGGATATTCGTGTAATAATAATAAAATTATCTGACAAACTTCATAACATGCAGACTCTTCAATATTTGCCTGAAGAGAAAAAGAAACGTATTGCAAAAGAATGTATTGAAATATATGTCCCATTAGCTGACCGTCTGGGAATTTCAGGCTTAAAAACAGATTTGGAAGATCTTGCATTAAAACATCTTAAACCAGATGTATATGAGCAGTTGTCAGGAACAATAAATCTTGCTCACAATGAAAATCTTGCCTATTTGAAGAAAATAGAAAAGACCATTCTCAAAGCCGCAAAAAATGAAGGAATAGAAATAGAAGTCACAACAAGAGCAAAGCATATTTACTCAGTTTATCTTAAAATGAAAAAACGAAAAAAAGCCGTAGACGAGATAAATGACTTGCTTGGTATTAGAATTCTTTGTAATACAACAAATGAATGCTATACGCTCCTGGGTCTTGTTCACAGAATATGGCCGCCTATTGCCAACAGGTTTAAAGATTATATTGCCATGCCTAAGTCCAATCATTATCAAAGCCTTCATACAACTGTTATGGGCTTTGATGGAAGAATTCTTGAAGTACAGATTCGTACCTACGCAATGCATTATACAGCGGAGTACGGAGTTGCCGCCCACTGGATTTATAAAGAAAACACCGATAGCAGCAAAATTGAAGAGCTTGCAATTATTAATAAACTAAAAAGATGGAATGAACAGCATGTTCCACAGGCAGAATTCTGGGAAGATGTAAAGACTGAACTCTTGAAAGATTCAATTTATGTCTTCACCCCCAAAGGGCATATAGTTGAAATGGCAAAAGATGCTACACCAATAGATTTTGCCTATCATATTCATACTGAAGTTGGAAATAGATGTATTGGAGCCAAAGCTGACGGATCAATAATTCCTCTTAATACTCCATTAAAGAATACCCAAGTTGTAGAAATACTAACATCAAACCGAGGAAAACCCAATATAAACTGGCTGCGCTTTGCAAGAACCCAGAAAGCAAAAACTAAAATCAGACAATGGCTTAATAAAAATACTGAAGACCTTATCATTGAAAAAAACATAATTGCAAAGAGTAAACCGCTTCACGAAGAGCCCGAAAAAGATAAAACAGATCAAGCCTCAAAATCAGAGAAAAAAGATTTAACAAACATAGTAAAACATGTAGTTGATTCGTCCAAAGTAAGCTTTAAAATTGGCGATGAAAAAAATATGATGATAAGCCTTGCAAACTGTTGTAAACCAACTACAGGAGACAGCATTATTGGATATGTGTCTCGTGGAAGGGGAATAATCGTACACAGAACAGACTGTCCTAATCTGAAAAACATTAATGAGTTTAAGGAAAGAAGCGTTATAGTTGAATGGGAAGCTGTTTCTCCTACAGCTTCAAGGCGTTTTGAGGTTACATCTAAAATTACAAATGATCTCTTTTCAGAAATAGAAGGTTCTATAAGAAAATTCGGCGGCCACCTTATTGAAGGAAAGCTTGAGGAAAATGATAAAGGAAACTTGAAAGGAAACTTCACAATGGAAATGACAAAGGGAGTTGACTACAAACAAATTCTGAAAAGCATAAGAACGATACCTTCTGTAATTAATATAAGACCACTTTCCTAAACATTTCTCAATCAAAGGTGATAATATGACAGATTTTTCTAATATTCGAATAGTACTCGAGAATCCTAAATCCTCAAAGAATGTTGGTGCGGTTTGTCGCGCCATGAAAAATATGGGATTTTCTAATTTATATATAGCCGGAAATACTGAAGTTGATTTTCAAAAAGCAAAGGTAACAGCAATACACGCATTTGACTTACTTGAAAATGCTGTATTCTGCTCGTCTGTAGAAGAAGCCCTCAGCGGAACAATTATTTCAGCAGCTACTTCCAGACGAAGAGGGAAAAAACGTAAATATTTCAGCATGAAACCTGAAGAATTTGCGCAAAAAATTATTCCTATGTCAGGAGAAGGCAAAGGTGAAATTGCCATTGTATTTGGTAATGAGGTATCAGGTTTAAATGATCACGATATGGCACTATGCAATACGGCTGTAAAAATTCCTACATCAGATCAATTTCCATCCCTCAACCTTTCTCATGCTGTTCAAATTATAACCTACGAAATATATAAAGAAGCGCTGAATAATACTGAGCAAAAAGGATACAGACCTATAAACCGTGAAGAACTTGATGGGTTAACCGCATCAATTGCCGGCGACCTTAAAGAAATTGGATTTTTCAAGCAGGTTGATGACAGCGATATGAGAATATTCTTTAGAGATGTCTTTGCACGTTCAGGACTGTCTGCCGGTGAAGCAAAAAGACTTGATGATATTTTTACAAAAATACGAGGGTTGGCATCTCGTTAGCCAAAAAGATCTATTCCTTATTTAAATACTGTAGAATATCTTCAATTACCTCAAGTGTATCAACACCATCTGAAAGAGAGCTTACCGGCAACTTATCATTTTTATTGAAACACTTAACTGCGTCATCAAACATCCGCTTAAAATATTCTGTTTTTTCAAATGAATAGTCATTTTCTATTAAAGAACGAAACTGTTCATAATAAGGGCTTTCTTTGCTTTGGTATTCATGATAAAAGCCATTTCCAACTACAATTCTTCCACTTTCAAATGTTAAATCAAGTTCAAATACAAGATAATCCCTGTTTCTGGCCGCCTCGAATACAACAGGAACTTTCCCGCTATACCCGCAAGCAAAAATGAAATTATTATCATCTGAAGTGAAACATGTTTCTATATTCATTCTTGAATCAGTTAAAAAATGAATTAGATCAACCATATGAGTTCCGTCATTATAAAGCATTGATGGGAGTTTTTGAGTTCGGCCTATATAAAGCTTTGCCTGAATAGCCAGAAGACTACCATACGTTTTACTTTTAATAACTTCTTTTACACGTAAATATGGAAGGCTATACCGCCGTTCGTGATTTACTATTATTTTAGTTTTTTTACCTTTTATAAACTCTCTTAAAAACTGGGCCTCTTCTATATTATCTGAAACCGGTTTTTCAAGAACAATCACAGGGATTCCTGCTTCTACAGCATAAACAACCATTTGTTTATGAGTATCTGGTGGTGTTGCGATATGGAGGATATCAATATTCTGCACTGAAAGCATAACTTCATAATCCTGATATAAATTATCACAACTCCAGTAATCACCAAAGCTTTCACATTTTTCTTTATCTATATCACATCCGGCAACAATTCTACATTCTGAATGCTCAGCTATCGCGCCAGCATGAGAAGCAGGCTTTTCACGTTTTGTATCTTTTTCAAATTCTGAAGCGACACGTCCTAAACCTATAATTGCGCAATTTATCATAAAACTCTCAATGCCAGCTTTCTTTCTTTAAAAGTTCAAAACGCTCAAGAATTGGTAAATGCTGAGTACAAGCCTCTTCACATTGGCCGCATTCTATACAACGATCAAGCTCGTCCTTGTTCACTCCCCAATGCATTGCAAGCCTTTCAAGTGGTTTATTTGAGCTGTTTATAAGAGCATGGTTATAACTTTCCATGAAAGCCCAAACAGGAATATCCTGCGGACAAATCTTACAATAACCACAAGTTGTACAAAGTGACTGAAAATCGCTCTGGATTTTTTCTTTAAGAGAGGCTACCTGCTGAGAAGTATATGGTTTGAAACTATTTACCGCGTTTAAAGCCTGATCAATATGCTCTTTTCTACTAAAGCCAACAAGAGCTGTTGTAATAGACTCATCTGATAAAAGAAAATGTATAGCGGCATCAACGATAGTCTGCTCTTCATTCATTTTGATAAAAGAAAACTCTTCGGGATTACCAACAATCATTCCACCACCAAGAGGGTTCATTATAACTATTCCCATATTCTTTTCTGCCGCGGCTCTTATTCCATCTTCTCTAAAAGGAAAGTTGATAGCCGAATATCCTACAGTCATTCCCTCATAATCGTCTTCAGTTAAAACATTTCTTATTTCAGAGCCATTCATATGAGTGGATATACAAATATGCTTAGCAAGACCTTCTTCTTTTATTTTATGAAACTCATCTATTACACCGGCAGCTTTCCGTGAAGAATAATCTTCTGGAGACAAGACACACCAGACATGAAAGAAATCAACACAATCACAATTAAGTCTTTCAAGTGATTTATCCAGATCTTTACGAACTGTATCAATATCTTTCCCCATTGATTTGGTAGAAAAATAAAAATCTTTACCAGCTTTTTTTAATTCAGGCAAAGCAGAACCGTAAACCTTTTCAGATTTTCCTTTAAAATAATAAGGAGCTGTATCAAAATAATTAATACCATTATCAAGAGCGTAAACAAGCATTTCAGCAGATTTATCTAGATCATTTGGATTATCAAACCTCATTCCGCCAAAACCAATTGCCGAGATTTTTTTACCTGTTTTTCCGTATTCTCTGTAAATCATATTACTCCCCACTATTGCAAAAAAAAGGCAGAAAACATAATTTTCTACCAAGCCCATAAATTAGCATGCTTAAAAAAATTTCAACTTTTATGGACACTATTAAAGAACAATTCATGGACGTTTTTCGTAGAAAAACTCCTGAATTAATAAGTTGCGTAATAGCAAATGCTCAACACAAAAGCACTGAAAAAGTTTCAACTTTTTCAGACACTAATAAAAAAACAATCATGAAGTTTTGCTAAGCAAAACTTAAAAATGAATAAACAGCATAACCAATGCTGTTTATTCATTAGACATTAAATTTAAAATGCATCACGTCTCCATCTTTTACAGCGTAAAGCTTTCCTTCCTGTCTTAGCTTTCCTGCTTTTCGGATAGCATCTTCAGAACCATACTCAAAAAGATCATCGCAATGATAAACATCTGCTTTTATAAACCCTTTTTGAAAATCAGTATGAATAACACCGGCAGCTTCTGGAGCCAAAGCCCCTTCTTTAAAAGTCCATGCACGGTTTTCATCTGCTCCAGCTGTAAAAAAAGTTCTAAGTCCTAATGTACTATAAGTTTTATGTATAAGCCGTGATAAACCAGATTCAGTTAATCCAGCTTCTTCAAGAAACTCCTGCTTTTCTTCTTCTGTTTCAAGAGCGGCAATGTCTGCTTCAAGAGCGCCACAAATAACAACAGCTTCTGCGTCTTCCGCGTCTGCTATTGCCTTAACCTTTTTAACATAATCATTACCACCATCAAGACCATCTTCATCGACATTACAAACATACATTTGCTTCTTCATTGTTATAAGTTGAAGATCAGCAATAAGCTCAAGCTCGTCATCATCATATTCTAAAGAACGAGCAGGCTTTCCATCACCTAAAGCTTCTTTAAGCCTCTCAAGAAGCGGAATCATGGCATTAGCCTTTTGAGAAACAGCCTTGTCAGGAGATCTTAAAAGTTTAGTGTTTTTTTCAAGTCGTTTTTCAACAGTAGAAAGATCCGCAAGAGCAAGTTCGATATTAATAATCTCAATGTCTGACTCAGGAGCTATTTTACCGTTCACGTGTGTAATATCAGCATCGTCAAAACAACGTACAACATGAATAATCATGCCGACCTGACGTATATGAGATAAAAACTGATTTCCAAGCCCCTCACCTTTTGAAGCACCTGCTACAAGACCGGCAATATCAACAAATTCAACGACAGCAGGAATTTCCTTTGCCGGAACAATAATCTCGGAAATCTTTTTTAAACGTTCATCCGGAACATTAACAATTCCTACATTAGGATCTATTGTACAAAATGGATAATTAGCAGCCTCTGCGGGGGCAGATGTGAGAGCAGAAAAAATGGTAGACTTACCAACATTAGGAAGTCCAACAATCCCACAATTTAAAGCCATAAGTTCCTCCAAAAAAATGCAGCTAAAACTGCAATATTAAACGCCAACCAACAAAAGCTGGCAAAAATTATAGTATTGGAGCCTCTTTCAAAACCCGATTGGGTTTTAAAGAAGCTTTGAAGAAAATTTAACAACATTAGATAATTATATATAGCATAACAAGTTGTTAAATTTTCTTCATTTACATTAAGGTAACTCTTTCAGAAACTCTGAGACTAAAGTCTCTAAGTTTTAAAAGAGCCTCATTGAAGTATTAAAAATTATAGATAAAATAATAATGAAATACCAATTCCAAGCAATGCCCCAAAGAAAACCTGAGGAAGTGTATGCCCTAATAGTGTTTTCAATTTTTCAGGCTCAAAACCATCTTTAAAAGTGTCCGCAATTTCAGCTAACTGGTCACTAAGCATATTGAGTCTTTCAGCGTGGCGTCCCGCAGCCTGCCTGATACCAACCGCGTCATACATAACAACAAAGGCCAGAACAACAGCAATAGAGAACTCTGTACTGCCAAATCCTTCCTGAAACCCAACAGATGTAGCTAAAGCTGTGACAGAAGAAGAATGAGAAGAAGGCATGCCTCCAGTCCCCTTCAATCTTTTAGCATCAAGCTTTCCTTCTGAGATAAAAACAGTAACGACTTTTAAAACCTGAGCTGAGCAAAGAGCCGCTAATACAGACCACAGAATTTCGTTTCCTAAAATCTCCTGCAAACTTGTCTCCACACTATAAAAATAAACAAACTCTCTTAAATCTGATAATAAAATTATCAGATCAAATAATAAGTTTGATTCACACATATCTAAAAAAAACTTAGAACAAACTAAGTCTTTGAAAAGAGATGTAATTATAAATCTTTAAACTTCTTATGAAAAGAGGTAAAACCTTTAATCTTTAATTCTTGATGATTTAATAAAAGACGGACAATGTTTTCCTGTAGCTTTGAACACAGACATGGAGGGCATCTCCCTCCCTTTTACTCCGAACATAGTACATCCCCTGGGAAAATTACGATCCCAAGTAACCTTATAATATTGGCATTTGAGACAATTTGGCGCTCTTTCAGGATTATCAGCCATAGGTCTATATAAGAGTCCAGATTGCCACCCAGTGGCATATGCTACCGGCAAGAACCATCAAATGCCAGCCTAGATGACAATACTTTAACTTACCTTCAAGTTTAAAAAATATTACACCAAGAGTATAACAAGCTCCTCCAACAAGAATCATTATTATTGGAAATAAATTGATATGCTTAAAAATGGGAACAATAAAAAATAAAAGAAGCCAGCCCATAATAGCGTACATTATTATATAAGCGGTGTTTACACCCTTCTCAAATTTATTAGGAATAAATATTTTTATTATGATACCAGCAAGAGCCGCGCCCCACTCAATTCCAAAAATAACCCAGCCCCAATCATGCCTAATACCGTTTCCGGCAATTGATAAGGGAGTATAAGTCCCTGCTATTAAAAGAAATATGGCTATTTGATCAAAATTATGAAAAAAATCTTTTGCGGCAGTACCCAGAGGTAATGAATGATTAAATGTTGAAGAAAGGTACAAAATTAAAAGAGTAGCACCATATATTGAATAGGTAACTGTATGCCAGACAGTACCATGCTTAATAGAAGAAACAACCAATAAAACGAGAGCAACAACAGCAAAAACTGCTCCAGCTCCGTGAGAAACCGCATTAGCAATCTCTTCACCACGAGTAAATCTTATATTTTTAGAAGCTGTTTTTTCCTGTGAATATTCTAAATTTATTCCATTCATAACTGGAATTATAACAATTTTTATTTATTTTGTCCCTCTTCAATAATTCCATTATAAAAGAGAGATCTTTAAAAAATTAAAATTCGTTAAAATAGGCTCCTACAATAATCATAACTTCTTTAGAAGAAAGCTTTCCTCCGCCGCTTTTATAAAGTTTATAAAACTCTTTCTTGTCCATGGAGCTGTTATCTTCCCATAATTTTACAACAACGGGAATTTGTTCAGGATCAAGCTCTTTTATACTTCCAAAAAAACCATTATTAGATAACTGAATTAAAGCTTCTCTAAGCATATCAACTTCTTCAGATAATGCTTTATTTTCCTCAGAAAGAGCCTGATTTTCTTCAGATAAAGCCTTATCCTCTTCAGCTAATTCAGCATCTTTCTGCTCCATACTTAAGCGAATCATATCAGCATTTTCTTTTATAGCTTCTATCTGTGAAAAGATATAAAGAGGATCTGCTTTTTGAAGGTAAAGTTCAGGGTTATGAACAGCATCTATAACCTTGGCGTCCAGCTCTTTCCACGAGAAAAACGCGCCCTGAACCTTTAATAGCAAATCATTAACAACTACACTAAAGTCAGTCTCAACATTCTCATCATAGAAGAAACTTAATCCTGATGGTATAAATTTAATCAAATCTTCTTCTTCAACTATATAAGACTGAGGAATAACCAGAGCCTCAACTACCTCATCTTCGCACTTAAAGCGTATCTCACGGGTATTATCAAACCTGTCTTTAACAAGCTTTAAAATATAATCAATCTTTAACTGAACGCCTGAAGTTAATGATTTCTCATCACCTTGATAAACAAAGGTTTGATCTAAATTATTTTTATAAATAATTTCCCCTGAACCATCGTCACCTACCTGAGACCATTCTTCAGCGCTTACATTAGCAATCCCGCAAAAACATAGCAATATTATTGATAGAAATATATTTAATCTTTTCATTGTTCCACCTGTACGACAACTTTGTCAAAAGACTGAATAGGCTGTTCCGGATTTGTAAGGCTTATGACCTTAGCCCAATCCGAATCATCCTCCCGCCAAATTTCAACTTTTCCGATTAGAACATCATTCTTACGGAATATCCAGGCTTCCTGAGATTCCGGTTCAGGAAGCAGTGAATTAAGAATTATCAATATTTTTTCAGGGTCTCTCGCGTCTATTATAAAACCGGACTCTCGTTGAGTCTGAGCATATTGTTCTAATCCAAATAACAATCTGGACTGAGCTTTTTCCAGCTTGGCTATAAGATCTGTTTTTTTCTGTAAAGTCTTACCAGCCTGATAGACCTGTCTTTCATAATCTCCGACAATTTCCAACCCTTCAGCCTGAAGAAATGTAAAAGCCGGAGGTAGAGAGTTTTCATATGGAACTTCCTGCAACTGTCCCAAAATAGCCTGCATTTTTGAAAAACTTTCATATCTGTCATCGAGATCGCTTTCAGAATAAATATTCTCATCTTCGTAGATCTTCTGAAAAGGAAAAAGAACCTTATCATCGATCTCGTATGTATCAGGATTATAACCTGCAATTATTTCAGCAGAGCGATCCTTGAAAGAAGGATTATAGAGCTTGAACTGGCGTCTAATCTCAGCATCTTTCTGCCTTCTCAGCTGAGCAAGTTTCTTTTCATTATTTTCTTTAATGGATTCTATTTCATTTGTGTAAGAAGCTTCCATATTACGAAGCTTTTCTTCATAAATATCTACAACCTTCTGCTTTTCAAGCTCAAAAACACGCTGCTGATTATTCAGGATTTTTTCCTGCTCTTTTGCCTGCTCCATAAACCTTGAATCAGATTGGTCTATTTTAGCCTGAATATCATTAACCTTGGTTTGCTGCTCCGCAATAAGAGGACCATACTGAGCTTTAATAGCATCAATCTGAACAGATTCGTCATCTATAAGCTTTTGTTTTCGCCTATTAAACTCAGACCTTGAATAACCTTCATCTTTCAAAAGATTTACGGCCTGATCAAGTTTTTTCTGTAGTAATGCTATTTGACTGTCACGTTCTTCTTCTAAGGCCTGTAAAGCTTCTTTGGCATTATTTAATTCGTTTTCATTCTTTTTGCTGGCATCAAGAAGTTCTCTTAAACGTAATTCTTCAAAATACTCTATATGAACTGGTATATTTCTATTTTTATCAGACATAAATCTGTAAACAAAAAAGCCGCCCACAGCAAAAACCAGAAAGAACATAACAAGGACTATATATAATCTCCAGTCTTTATTCTTTTTGGTTTTTGCGAATTCAGCATCCAAATCATAGGTGTTGGAACCTTCATCCGGATCGATAATTGCACCTTCAAGAAATGCCTTTCGAGTCTGTTCTACAAGTCTTTCGGAGGGAATAATATCTTTTATTTGCTCGTCATCGCCCATACACCACTCCAGTCAGAAGGTATTTGTCCGGGAAGCATTCTCTCTATAAATACCTCTGCAAGGGGGAGTCCCACTGCTTTCATTAGAGGAAGAGCTTCATCCCATTCGCCATCGTAATATAGCTGAAGCCCCTGTTTGAATTTATTAATAGAATTTTCCATATCAGGATCTATAACTTCTTTTTTTATCGGCCAGAAAATTCTCTTGCCATAGGTTTTTCCCTTAACTTGAACCTGATCTATTTCCAGAAAATAATATAAATTAGCGCTGTCAGCTTCTGCTTCTTCTCGAACAGAATCTGAAACAATAACCGGTATTTTATATATTCTGGTAAGCCCTTCAAGTCTTGATGCGGAATTTACGTTGTCGCCAATTACAGTATTAGTCATTCTCACGTAACTACCTATATTACCGTAAAAAACCTCTCCCTTATCTATTCCAACTCCAACTTCGATTAATACAGCTTTATAAACTTTCTCCTGACGGCTTGTTAAAGCACCCTTTCGGCCTACAATATTTTCTTTTTTGGCCTGCATATTGCGTCTTAGCCGCATTGCAACATCCTGTATTGAATAAGCTGAATGAATAGCTTGAAGAGATTTATTTTCATTGTCACCCATTGTTCCATATACAGCAAGAAGCGCGTCTCCAATTATAGAAGCAACCACTCCATTATCTTCTGCTACATATCTGATGGCCTGATCATAATGAAGGTTAAGAAGATTGATAATGTCATTACCAAGGGTTTCTGTCATAAAAGTAAAACCCTTAATATCAGAAAAGAGTATTGCCAATTCACTCTTGGCCCCTTCAAGACGTATTTGTTTTTCTTCATACGCTTTTTTGGCAATATCATCTGTAACAAATTTCCTGAATATACCCATAAGGGTTGTTATAGAAGATGATAACTGATTAAAAGACGCTCCCAAATAGGTAATATCATCGTTTGGAGCGCCCTTAAGATCGACAATAGATAATTCCTGATTTTCCTGCATTTTCATTATTTGTTGAGTAATATAGTCTATATATCTCAATAAACGTTTAAAAACCCAAATACCAATTATCATTGAAAAGAGAGTAACACCTATAATAAAGATAATAATCTTTCTGAAAATTTTTCTGGACTCTGCGTAAAATGAATCTTCATCCTCCGCGCGTATAAGATAAGCATCCCAATCTGAATGATACTTGTAGACACCAAGGAATTCATAACCATCAATCCTGAAATTAAAACTCCCCTCACTTATTCCTTTTTCAGTATTATCAATAAGAAACTTCAGAGCTTCTGTATCTGTAAACTTTCCCAATGGAAAATCTTTATTACTGAAATATAAAAAAGAGCCATCTTTCCTAAGAGCAAACGCAAGAGCATGCTTCCTGAAAAGTGTTTTTCCGGCAGCCTTCGTGAGACTTTCTACACTTTCCGGCAAATTTTCATCAAAAGAATAAATCTGAAATTGATTGGAGGCAAAAATATAGTTTTCTTTAAGTTCCTTTACTAAAAGTTCATTAAGTAATGAGATTTGAGTGCTTCTGTTATACATGATATTTATATAATTAGAAACAAAATTACTAAGCAACATAAAGAAGACAAAGATAATTACAAGTTTAACATATAATGGTACTACTGTTGTATTACCGACTTTATAAAAAGCCTTTTTATTCGATGAGCCCACACTTACCACCCAATAAATATACTTGGATATATTAATCAATTAGAGATACTTAAATATATCAAACCAATAGAATTTTGACTACCAAGAAAGAAATTTAATTAGCAGTCTTGTTCATAAATTTACCAAAGAATCAACACACTTAATGTAAAACTACAACACTAACGTTGCTTTATTAACAGGTTGAGAAAAGTTTTGTAAAAAATAGTTCTACCCTTTTCAGAATAGAACTATATAGCTTATGCTTTATTTATTAAAAACGGCTCCAAAGAATGGCGTATAATAAGACTCTATAAAGCCTCTAGGGACAATATGCCCACCTTTGTAATTGTAGATCTCATGTTCAATCTTACTATCTGTTAATAATTTATCCAGATGTTTACAACCTCCCGGAATCCATTTGTAATAATCACTTTCACTATAAGCAATTGCAATTGCGTTTAATCTTGCCTGCTGTCCAAGGTAGTTGTCTATCTTTTTCTGCCAGCCACTAAAACCATTCAACCAGTTATCAACATAAATCTGGTCACTATCAGAACCGTCAAAGGAGGGAATATTTCCTTGATTTTTTTCTACTGCTGCATCAGGCGAGAAAGCTTGCGCGTAAGAAGTCAGAAGTCTTCGATCGCCCCGCCAACTCTTCATCACCATATCTATATCTTCTTCTGCAAAAGCTCCAGGCGCAAAAACCATAACTGAGCCAAATATATCAGGATGCCTGAAAGCGGTATACAAAGCTCCAAAACCTCCCATTGAATATCCTGAAAGGCCACGATATTGGCTGCCTGGTTTTGACCTAAAATTGTTGTCAATCAGAGATACAAGTTCCTGAGAAAGATAATCCTCCCAGTTCCCGCTAACAGGAGAATTTACATAAAATGATCCACCAGAAATATTATTTCCGTCAACGGCAACCATAAGAAAGGCATTTTTTTCATTAAATGCTTTATCAAGAGACACTTTGTTTCTTCTCAGAAAACTTTTTGCGTTACACTCATATCCATCAAGAAAATATATGACAGGATAAGTTTTATGATCATTATCAAAGTAATCCGGCGGAAGATACACACTAACAGTCCTGGTTGGAGTATCACCAATGGTATTTGAACTTATTGCCCTGGAATAATATGATAAGTCGATTATTCTAAAATCTTTGCCATTGGCCTCTTCAATTTGTTTCTGAATTTCAATATCAGGAACTCTTGTAAAAGACTTGGATCCTTCATTATCAGATTTTTTCGTTGTACACCCTGAAAAGGCTATACATAAGATCATCATTAAAATAATAATTATTTTATTCTTCATAAAAACGCCTCCTGCTTTTTTTATATTTTATCTAAAAGCAAAGCATCAAAATGAACAATTCTTGCTATAAATCCACTTTCGCAAAAACCTTTCCAACAGGAATATAAATATCCATTTCACAATAATCATCATTACAGAGATCTCTATTAACTTGTTCGAAATGGTAATTAGTTTTCCCTGAATAAATATTCTGATTCATCCATGTTCCAAAAATATATTCATATATCTGAAACAATAACTTATATGTTATTTCAAAAGGACTGTGAAAACCAATATATTTAAATACAGCATATTCAGAAGAAGGTAAGTTTATGATAGATAAATCTTTGACTGTCACGTAGTCATCCGAAACAATTGTACCGGTGAGGTAATCGTTACAATAAGTTGTATTATCAGAATACATAACAAGGCCAATGTAAATATTTTCGTTTATAATTCCTTTTATCAGCGGTAAATAATTCTTTCTATAGTATTCAACCTGCTGGTTTGTTGTTTGCTCATCGTAATTTTCTCTATGGACAATTGTGTCACGATAGCCTTGTATTCGCAAACCGCTTTTCCAGATAAATGTGGGTTCAAGAAAAAGACCTTCACCAATACTTTCACTTTTACTCAAATCTATGGGGACTGTTACCTTTAGCTCGCCGCCATGCTTTCTATATTGTGCCGGAGTTATATTAAAATACTGATTAAAAGCTCTTATATAACTTTGTTCATAGTCAAATCCATATTCCAGCGCAATATCAAGAATTGACAGATTAGATTTTAACAACTCATTAATACTGGAACTCAATTTTCTTTTTCGAATATATGTCATCAGAGGTTCTCCGGTAAGAGAGCTGAACACACGATGCAAATGCGACAATGATATTCCAACATCTTTGGATATTACTTCCAGTGATAAAGGTTCATTTATTTTTTCTTCTATATACAAAATTGTTTCTTTTATTAATTTTATTTTCTTATTATCCATTTCAAAATATTATATTTTATAATAGAGGGAATTTCAAAACTTGTTATGCTGAATCATCAATTTTTTATTATCATAATTGTCTATAAACGGGGGAATAAAACTCCCCCGTTAAAAATCAAAAAATCTTTATTTCTCTGGTTTTAAAACAACGCTTATATAGTTTGATGTATCAAAATATATTTTTACAGTATCGATGACTCCCTCACGGCTAACCATTTCATCAAAATCTTCAGGTTGAAGAATCTTTGGCTCATCATTAAATGAATAAATTTTCTGTAGTTGATACAACCAGTAATTATTCTGTTTAATGTTAGTCTCGTAACTTCGGCGATACTGCTCTTCCCGGCTGTCAATATAATGTTGGTCAAGCTCTCCTGCCTGAACAGATTCTATTGTTTTAAAAAGCACAGAAGTTAATTCTTCAAGCCTGTCCGGATCACATCCGAATGAAATACCTATTTTAACAGACGGATATGGCTCTCTTTCAATAAAGGGGCTCACTGAAATATTATATGTGCCGCCCATATCTTCACGAATTTTTTCTCTTAGTATTGTCTCAAGAATATCACAGGCAGAAACAATCCTAACCTGAAGAGCCTTGCTCCAAGAACTGAGAGGTTTTGTAAAATATATTTGATTATTACTTTGGGGAGATATTCCCTTAATAACCTCTTCATAGACTATTCCAGAGGGAGGTCTTACTCCCCTATCTAACGGAACCTCTTTTTCAGGCCCTGAGGGGATAGACGCTATCCATTTTAATACAGCTTTTTCTAGTTTAACCTTATCAATATTGCCAGTAAATACAAAAACAAAATCATCAGCTCCTGAAAATCTGTCGCGATATACCTTTTCAGCTTTAGAAGCTGTTATTTCATTGAGTTTTTCAGGTGAAGGGGGTTCACTTCTGAAATCTCCCTGAGTTAGTACTTCAGATATTTTGTCGCTATAAACATTATTCGGATCCGCGTCACGTTTTTCAATAATGGGTAAAAGTCTCTGCTTTATGTTATCAACTGTGGCGCTGTCAAAATTAGGCTGAGTGAAATATAAATACAAAAGAGGCATGAAGGTATCAAGCTCGTCAGGTGAAAAACTCCCCGCCAACCCCTCATAGTAATCGTTTATATAAGGCATTAACTCAATATCATGTCCCGCAAGTTTTTTCTCAAGCTGTGTTCCTGAAAACTTGCCAACTCCGCTTTGAGATAAAATTGTTGTGGCATAATTTCCTGTAAAATAATCGTTATCAGAATCAAGAGACAAACCTCCGCGGCTGAAAGCGCCAAAAAGGACTTCATCATCCATGAAATCTGTTTGCTTAATAACAACATCAGCACCATTTGATAGATGCCAAACCTCCGCCCCAAGCCCACTTTCTGTCTTTTTGCTTATTACAGAACCTGAATCAGGTGTATCATCAACAAGCTCCCCGTCTGGTTCATCAGTTTTATATGGAGTAATATCCATTTTAGATGCATTGTTCATTAAATCAAGAAGCTTATCTTCAGTTGGAACAGATGAACCTTCAGGATGAATAATCATTACTGTCCGCCCATCTTCAGGAAGCATTTCTGAAGCATAAGAGTTGATGTCATCAAGACTAATGCCAGGAACAAACTTTTTATACATTTCATATTCAGAATCAAGTCCCGGCATAAAAACATCTTTTAGATAATATTGAATAAGTTCTGAAGCTAAATCAGGTGAAGGAATATTATCTTTTTCATTATAGTATTGTTCTATAGAGTCCAGTAACTCAGCCCTGACTCTTTTTAGTTCAGGCTCGGTAAAGCCATAGCGCTTAGCTCTCTCAAGCTCGGAGACCATTGCGGTAAACGCGTCTTCAACCTTGTCATCACCAGTATAAGCGCCACAACTGATACTACCTGAAGTTCTCACAAGCTGACCGCTTCTTCCGCTGGCATTAATAAAGGGCGGATTATCGCTTTTGGACAGCTCATCAAGCCGATGATTCAGCATAAGCCAGGCCATTCTTTTTAGTAGCATTTCACGGTAATCACCCTCAGTCTTTTGAGGAGGAAGATCTGTTAATGAATAAATTTGAACAATAGAATAAGAAAGCTCCGGGTCTGAGATAAAAAGAACACTATTATCAGTTGTCTTTTTTACAGGGTATATAGTTCTTACTGCTGGCTTTTCAGGAGCCTGATAAGAAAAATGTTTTTTTATTAACGATTCAGCCTTATCTGGATCAATATCACCAACAACAATAACTGCCATTAAATCAGGTCTGTACCATTTTTTATAAAAATCTCTCAATCTTTGAGGAGGCGCGTTCATAAAAACATCTTCCAGACCTATTGGAAGCCGTTCCGCATAGCGGGACCCCTTAAAAAGTTCTGGATAAAGTTTATCCCTGATACGTCCAGAAGCCCCTCTACCGAGCCTCCATTCTTCATGAATAACCCCTCGTTCTTTTTCGACCTCTTCATCATCATAGCTAACAAGATGAGACCAGTCTTCAAGCACCTGAAAACCATTATTGACGATCTGCTCATCATCTGTTGGTATTTCAAGTTTGTATACAGTTTCATCAAAACCTGTGTAGGCATTTATCTCTGGACCAAATTTCATACCTATAGATTCAAGATAATCAACAAGAGCTGATTTTTCAAAATGTTCTGTTCCATTAAAAGCCATATGCTCACAAAAATGAGCAAGACCACGCTGGTCGTCTTCTTCAAGTACTGAACCTGCATTTACAGCAAGCCGGAGAGAAACACGATCTTCTGGTTTCTTGTTTGGAAGAATATAATATGTTAGTCCATTATCAAGAACACCGGTTCTTACTTCTGGAGCTAAAGGTATAGGCTGCCCATTCGCTGAATCCTGAGTTTTTACTTTGCAGGATAAAACCATAAACATAGTTGTTGCGAATAGAAGTATGATAATTTTTTTAAAAATTGTGTTGATTTGCATAATTCCTCCCAGAATTCTGTTTAGTATTATGAGCTGAAATCATAATATGTTCAATTGACCCTTTTTAGTATAATAACCCAAATCTGCTGTATCATATTGACACATCATCATTCCTTGAAATTTCAAATAAGAAATATTGACACACTTATCATTGAATTATCATTTATATAATGTTCTTAATATGAACATTATATAAAATACTATTTTATATAATTCTTTATATAATAAGTAGTTACATTATTTATAATAAAATTTAACAGGTTTTGTATTTTTTGGCACGCTCTATGCTTTATATATTACTGAAAGATGAAAACAAACAATCATATAAGGAGATTAGATATGACAACATTAACAACTTACAGACCAGGAAGAACAAACGTATTCGATGAGATGGACAGAATGATGGAATCAATGTTTGGTAACAATCTGTCAAATTACGAAGCTGCAAGATTTCCGGCAGTTGACGTTGTAGAAAACAACGAAAACTTTGAACTAAGTATAGAACTTCCAGGATACGGAAAAGATGATGTTGAAATAAAAATTGACAATAATCTTTTAACAATCTCTGCAACTGAAGTTAAAGAAGCAAAAAAAGAAGAGAAAGGCAAGAAAAAAGATAA
>JAQQAK010000012.1 GCA_028527945.1 Spirochaetaceae bacterium | reverse complement strand
CTCTTTCAAAACCCCGATTTGGTTTTAAAAAGCCTCAACTTTATATTTTTTATTTGATTATTGTCTCTGTATCTTAATCTTAAAAACCTCATTTTATTCATTTTTTCATTGACTTAGTCTTGCCTACTTATTACTTTAAACATCAACAGTATTACTTTGTATTACTCTGGAGGAAATTATGAACAAAATACCTGTTACGGTTCTTTGCGGTTTTCTTGGAAGCGGAAAAACAACCCTTCTTAATCATATTCTTGAAAACAAGGGCGATAAGCGGATAGCCATGATAGTTAACGACATGGCTGAAGTGAATATTGACGCGAGCAATGTTGGAGACAAGATCCTGGAAAGCAATGAAAAACTTGTACAAATGCAAAACGGATGCATTTGCTGCACACTTCGTGAAGATCTTTTCTACGAGATTGGCAAGATTACTAAGGAAGGTAAATATGATTACCTTGTAATTGAAGCAAGCGGAATTAGTGAACCGCTGCCAATTGCGGCAACCTTCACATTCTCAATGCAGGATGGAAAAAATCTTAAGGATGTTGCCAAGCTTGATACAATGGTAACGGTTGTGGATGCCTGCAATTTTATTTCTGAATACAACTCAACAGAAACACTAAAAGACAGAAAGCAGGAGGCTAATGAATTTGATGAAACAACGGTAGTAGATCTAATGATTGAACAACTTGAATTTGCTAATGTGATCCTTGTAAATAAATCAGACCTTGTAAACAAGGATGAACTTGATAAGGTTCACAAAATGATACGAGCCACAAATTCTGAGGCTGAGATTATCGATACAACCAAATCAAATGTTGATCTTAAAAAGATTATGAATACAGATCTCTTTGATTTTGATCAGGCTCAGGAATATCCAACATGGATAAAGGAGCTTGAACGCGGACAGCAGCATACCTCAGAAGATGAAGAGTATGGAATATCAAGCTTTGTTTATAGGGCAAAAAAACCATTTCATCCTGAAAGATTCATCTCATTCCTGGATACTGAACACAAAGGGCTGGTGCGCGCCAAGGGGTACTTCTGGCTTGCTAATGAGATGGATGATGTCAGAGAGCTTCAGGTAGCCGGAAAGCTCAAGGAAACATTTATTGTTGGTAAATGGTGGGATACCGAGCCTGAAGAATTGTGGCCAGCTGGGGTAAAAGAATTAATAGCACCATATTGGGATGAAGAAAACGGAGACAGACGGCAGGAGCTTGTTTTTATCGGGATCGATCTTGATAAGAATAATATAACAAAAATGCTGGATGATTGCCTTATAAGAGAGGATGAGAAAGCTCTTGATTTTAATAAATACAAAATGCCTGATAATCTCTGGTTTTAGACAACTGTATTAAAAATTACCCTCCCCAACACAGAATAAGCAAATTATAAAAAGTTCCTTATCCTATTTTTTTTAGTTTTGTGTTTAGGAGGGCTTACATAAGACAAGTTGACAAACTTCTTATTCTATCACCCTTCATTCTTATTGTGGTCAGGATTCAAATGATTAAGTATTTTTGATTTTGGAAAAAGTGTCATATGTGTTTTAAGTTTATCCTTAAATGTAACCCCCAATTCGCCATGAAATGGAAGAAAAAAATGAGACTTTTTATGTCTGAGTTCAAGTTTGAGGCGCTCAAAATCAACAGGAAGTTTTTCTTCAGTTTCTTTAACGAATTTCCTGATTCTGCCTGCAATATTAAAAGATAGCCAAACATCAGCTGAAAAGAGACCTCCGTAAAGACCAATAAAAAATGATAACTGAAGATGCTGGTTAAGAACAGAAATCATATTTTCTAAATGCGGATATATACAGTAATTAAAAAACAATCCAAGAAAAGTCCAGAAAACACTATATAATGGACAAATTAAACCCTTATAATTTGCCTTGTTATGAGAATAATCCCAAAGCCTGATCTTATAATGTTCAAGAAAAATTATTCCTGCAATAAGTTCCAATATAGTCAGCGAAATCATGAAAACTGGAATTTTAATATATAAGGGCCATTGTGGTAGACAAAGCAGATAAAGAAATATACATCCAAAACCATATAATGGAAGCCAAGGCCCATTTAAAAAACCAGGGTTTATCCATCTTTTAGCTTTACCAAAAAATCTTCGCCAAAAGACTTCTATAATCCAACCTGCAAAAGTACCTGAAGAAAAAATCAGAAAAAAGTTCAAGAGATATAGAGATAAATTTTCAATAGACATATTCATTGCTTTTCTTAAAATAAATCAACCACTCCGGAGCAGAGCTCCGAAGTATGGTTGGTTCTGCAAGGAATGGTTTTAGACGGTCAGGTTTCATACCCAACACAAAAATACTCTTTCCAAATAGAAGATTCCGCAGTAGAACTGCGGGGTATTAAACCTTCCCGGCGAATAAAATAAAGATATGATAAATATAATCTTTAAAGAGCAAATGTCAATAACTGTGGCTGCAAATTATAATCAACCATATCTCTGTACAGAGAAATTGAGATTCCCCCAATTTTTCTTAATAAGGGAATCTCAAAATATTAAATTAAATGATTTTAGGCTGTTTTAAACTTTGCAGCCTCTTCTGATATTAAACTAATCTTTTCAACATTTTTCTTGCTTAAAGAGGCATCTTCAACAATTGATTTTGTTATATCTTCAATACTGAGTGCTATCTCTTCAATAGCTTGCTGGGTAAGGCGACTGACATCCTGAAGATGGTACACAGCATCAACAATCTGCTTCTTACCACTTCCCATTTCTGCCGCGCCGGATCCGACCTCTGCTGATATTCGCTGCATGTTTGATAGCCCTTCAAGAAGCTGACGGCTTCCTAAATTAAGTTCAGCCATGGCTTCGTTAACCTTCTTAAAGATACTGCTAACCTCTTTAATAGAAGTATCTATAGCATTAAACCCATCACTATTTGCTTTAGAAGCAATTATAAGTTTGTCTATTGAATTCTTTATATTAGTAAGGTTTTCACTTACAACCTTTGACTGACTTCCAGATTCTTCTGCAAGCTTACGAATCTCATCTGCAACAACAGCAAAACCTTTACCTGCGTCTCCTGCATGCGCGGCCTCTATAGCGGCATTCATAGATAATAGATTTGTCTGGCTTGAGAGATTAGAAATAAGCTCATTAGCTTGCATAAGTTCTTCTGACTCTGAGGCAATCTTTGTAATTATGTTTCCTACAGCTTCTATAGAATCGAGCCCCTTTATTGAAGCATCAGTCATTTGTGTAACATTTTGAGAGCCACTTTCTACAGTTTTAGATATAGAATCAATACCCGCTACCATTTCTTCTATTGCAGCTGAAGATTCAGTAAT
>JAQQAK010000011.1 GCA_028527945.1 Spirochaetaceae bacterium | reverse complement strand
GGTGATGAGCATGTAATGTATACCGGAAAAGAACTTGACGAGGACACTGGCTTATATTACTACAATGCAAGATGGTACATTGCCGAACTGTACGAGAGTACAGTTCATACAATCTTTCCTAACAATGCCACGCTCAAAGAGCTTGATGACCCAAATATCGGCAGATTCACCACTGAAGACCCCATCAGATCAGGCCTAAACTGGTATGCTTATGCTAATAATAATCCGCTGAGGTTTGTTGATCCAAGTGGGTTGTCTTGGGAAAGTAATGTACAAGAAGATAAACGGAAAGAAGTAGTTGAAAGAGCAGAGAGAATGTATGGTCATAAAGTGACAGGTGGAGTTGGGTATATCAGTTCTTCAGAAAAATCTTCTAAGAAATCAAATGAGGATACTAAAACTACAAAACAAATAACTTCTGAACAGAAAAATATTGTTCAAAAGCAGTTGAATAAATTAGGTATAGATATATCAGGATTAACAGATGCTGAACTATCTATACTTGCACAATTTTCTAACTTGGATGATATAAAAGATGCTATTGGACTTATAAAATCAGCTAAGGGGTTAAAGAATTTAAGTAAAATAGCAGCAACTATAGACCCCGTAAATGCTTTAAAAAAAGGGTGTAAAGAAATGGCAATTTTTTCAATAGTGTATTCAAGCGTTTTAGGTGAATATGATAATGGTTATGAATTAGCTGGAGAAATTGTAAATAATACTCTTAAGAGTTTGCTTGCTGCTGGTGCTGGAGTTCTTGTTACTAAAGCTGTATCTACCGTATTTAATTTAGCAGCATCCATTACCAGTGTAGGAACTGTTATGCTTGTTGGACAAGGTCTTGATATTATTGACACTGTATTAGGGAGTCCTGTAAAGACAGGTGTGGCAAATGGATTATCATATGGAGCATCGGCTGTAAATGAGGCAATGGAAGAAGCCGTTACTCCTGTAGCAAATTATAGTCAAGATTTATATGAATACTATATAAATGACTGTCTTGATGGTATGAGGTTTTAATATGAAAAATAAGTTATTTGATAAATACACAGGTATTGCCGCAATACTGGTATATGTTTTTTTAACTGAACTTTGTATTAGTTTAGGATACATGTATGCATATGGTTTAAATTCAATAAAAAATAATTATATTGTTTTTTTATATCCGGTTATAGCAGTAGCAATCATATCTTTGGTTTTGACCGTCTTGTATTTCTATTTCAATAAAAGCCTTATAGTGTTTTATTTTTCACGAATTATTTCATTTTATACATCTATGATTGTTTATTCTTTTGGTATTTCTGTGATGGCAAGTTTTTATATGTTTAGTGTTTTAAAAAATATTTTTAATATTATTAGTGTATATGATATTGATATATTTTTCAAAAAGAAGGCTCTTTAAAGCTAATTGGAACGCTATGCTGAAAGAATTGAAACAAAGTGAAAGCGATAATATTGAATATAAAGATATATACCTTCCTCCGTCAGTTGAAAAAATGCGTCTTTCAGAAAGAGCCTTTAGTTGGATGCTTGTAGGAGCAGTTATATTAACTACTATTCTAAATGATTTTGGAACAAATGCTGTAAGATTAAAATTTACTACAATTGTTAGTTTTTTAGTTCTTAATACATTGGTTCAACATTTTTCACATTGGCCTTTTTACTATTTGTCTTTGAAAAAATATGAAAAAAATGGTGGTAGAAAATTTTATGTTATATAGTTTCAATTGCTTCACTGAATTACTCCAACGACAGGGGTTCTTGGTTGCGGCGGACAGAATGGTCTTGTTTCGCTCAGAAACAAGTTCTTTGTATTTACCAGTTCTCATTTGATTTGGCGTAAAATATTGAATCCCGGAATGACGATGTTTTGTATGATAGAAATCTAAAAATAATACAACTCATTCACGAGCATGCTCTGTTAATTTAAATCTTCCAGGATAATTAAATGAGTTTTTCATTGTAAAAAAAATGATTAAATAAATGGATTATCATTACTAACATGCAGTCTTGAAAAACTGATTTTACAGCCAAGATCGTATAGTCGAGCCAATAGGCTTGTCTCCTTTATAGGATTTCCATTATGTCGTTTTAGCAAACTTCAGTATTAATCTATATGGTTTTCATAAATCATTGTTTTGATACAATAGCATAACCGGAAGCTGTTAAATCTACACATGTATCACCGTTTTGACCAGTAATAGAAATATTTATGATATCTATATCATTTCTACCATATACAATTTTAGCTTTTGTTAATAATGTTAGATATGCTTCTTGTTTATTCTCATATGTTACAGTACCTCCCCACCAATCAGTACTTACATTTTTCATTATAATTTCTACAGGACCTAATATTTCGATATTATATTGTCCTAATAGACCAATATCTTTAAATGTTACAGGTGTTGTAGTACATGAGAAAAGCAAAAAGCTAATAATCATATAAAAAATAAATTTATACTTGTTTTTCAAAACAAACTTCCTCATCATATACAATTACGCAAACTACATATTATATGCTATGAATTTTATTTTCACCAATAACTCTAACACATTTATTGTGATAACAAAACAAAAAAATATTAGTGTATTGAACAGTATCAGAGACAACTTCCTATAATTCTAAATAGTATTAAAATTATTTTTTTCTAAATTTTTATTTAGTACGAATATTCTTTATTTGTATATTTCTCCATATAATAATCATATATTTCTATATTGCATTCTATTTCAGGATATTTTTTTATTAGTTTGTCAATAAGCATTTTATATAAAGTGACCTCACCCCTAAAAACAGTACAAAAGAGTAGATTAGTTTTCAGCCAATAAATACAATGGAGGCTGAAATGAAAAAGAGATTTAGTGAAGAACAGATAGTCAAAATACTTGACGAACAAACATCTGGAAAGAAAGTAAA
>JAQQAK010000010.1 GCA_028527945.1 Spirochaetaceae bacterium | reverse complement strand
TGAAGACAAACTCAATTCGATTATATCAAAAAGCTCAAGTTCAGAAGAAGTAAATAATTGACCAGGTAAATCCGGTGTTTTATAAAGTACTATTCTATCCATTTGTTGTAAAAAATAACCCCTTTTTTAATTCTATCATAAGTTCGGTAATTATTTTAGGGGAATTTCTTTTATCTATGGCAGATATACTAAAAAGCTCACTCATTGTTTTATTATCAATAAGCTTGTACTTACAAATTCCATCATCTTTGCCAGAAAATGAAAGTTTATATCTATAATGTGAAGCCTTCGGTTTTATTGAAATATCAAAACCAGAAAAGCGAAGCTTTAACCCCAAAAGGAACCCCGGCTTAAAATCAAGTTCAAGCGGAAACTTCAGCCCCTCTCTTATAAAAGCACCGGGATTAAGCTGATACAAAGCTTCTGCGTATAGGGGATCTTTATCAAGCTTATAGAGCTCAACATAAGCATCAGCAAGACCATTAGCTTCCCATTCCGGATCAAACATTGAGACAGCTTCAAGAAGCTTTGAACGATCTTTCATCAAACGCCCCTCTTCAAAAAGGTAGGAAGCCTCAGCCTTTGGAGCATTCTTTGTTTCAATATTCCTGGCGGCTGTCAAATATTTAAGAGCACGCCTCTTGTAACCTGATAATGCATTATAGTAATTCATGCTTGCATCAAGCTCATTACCATTTTCGGCATTCATATCTCCAAGAGTAAAAGAAGCTGCATAATATCTTCGGTGGTAGTACCAGGCAAGAACCTTATAATAAATTGTATTGAAAACAGACTTTAATTTTTTAACACCAAATTTGGGACTGAACTTTTCCCTATTGGAAAGGCCTGAGTAAATTTCCTCCAGAAGCCGATCTGTCTCCATTCTATGCCGAGCCGGATCTATACCAAAATAATACATCCACGATTCGTCATCATATTTAAGAACTTCATTTATATAAGATAAAGCCTCATCCATTTTTCCAAAGTTAGCATAAAGATCTGCAAGCCCCATTAACGCAAGAGGCGTAGAATCTAAAACAAATGCCCTTTGATAATTTGCCAACGCGCTTGAGAAATCAAGTTTGGCCTGATAGATTTCAGCTCTTGAAATGAAACCGGGAGCTCTCTCTTCTGCTTCTATAGATTTATTTGTATATTCAAATGATTTTTCATAATTATAAAAAGAATATTCCAGTAGAGATAAATTATAACTGGAAACGGAAACAAGATAGCCCCAACCAAGATCATGAGCAAGTTCGATTGATTTTAGATAATAAAATGAAGATTTTTCATAATTATACATTCCTGAATAAATTGTACCAAGCGTCATATAAAGAATAGGAGAATCATTGTAATGCTCTATTGCACCGACAAGAAGTTTTTCAGCTTCCTTAAGCCTGAATGTTTTAAAATACATCCAGCCAAGATCAGCAATGGCATCAAAATCTTCAGGATCAATACTTATAATTTTTTCAAGTGAAGAAATAGACTGATTATCCAGATTAAGACGCCCTTCAGCCTTTGACTTGCTATATAAAACTTCAATATTATCTGGTGAAATATCAAGTGCTTCCTCATATTCCTGAACAGCAAGATTAAATAATTCCTTTTCTGAATAAATCTCTCCAGCACTGAACTTAAGTTCCCAGCTTTCAGGATTTTTTTCAATACCTTCCTGCAAAATCTGAAGAGCGCCTTCATAATTTTCAAATGCCTTTTCTTTTTCAGCCTCTTCAAGATAATAGCTGGCCCCATTGTCCGTTCCAGAAGTTGAAGACTGAGCATATAAGGCCGGAGCGGTCATAAAACTTAGCGATAAAAGAAATACACAAATAAGAACAGCATTTTTTGCTCTAAATCTCAAAAAGGGAAAAAGAAAAATCAAAGCTCTTTTTATAAAAGGAGTCTGATGAAAAGATTTATAAAACTTTTTATTTGCGGCAGTGATATCTGCCTTAGTAATTTTTGAAGTATGATTTGAAAACACAGTCTCAAGATATAGTTCAGCTATTGGTAAGAAATCTGAAAAACCATTATCCGCAGAACGTTTGGCATGCTCAAGAATTGATTCAGATCTTGATTTTTTTATCCCACATGCTGTAACAAGCCGCAAAGCATTTCTATAACAGGCTTTTACCCTTTTTGAAGTAGATCCAATTCGCTGTTTAATAGCGGCTGAAATATAAAATACAAGAAGTGCAAAAAAGTAAATGCAAAAAGAAAAAAGAACAGGATTAAGCTTGATAAACCTTCCAATTTTTTTTACAACACTGGACAAACCAGACGCCGGATTTGAAGAATCATCTACAGGCTCATTGTTTTCAATACCATATTTATTTGCAAAAATTTCTTCAATCAGATTCGAATACTCACTACCATCAAGAGGCGCCATTTGAAGCTCCTCTCCCGGAGCAATCTGCTCTGATGTAGGATCGAATTCAACCCATCCAAAATCTTTAAATGGAATCTCAACCCAGGCATGAGCCATATCTTCTCTTACAGGATACACATTCAAAACGCCGCTGCGCGGATCTATAAAAAATCCGGCAGCAACTCTGGCAGGAATACCAAGGCTTCTACACATTAAAGCCATTGAAAACGCGAAATATGAACAATAACCTTTCTTGCTGTCAAAAAGAAAATAATCAAGCTGATCGCCGTTTGTGGCAACCCCGGGTTTTAACGAGTAATAATAATTATCCTGAAGATAAAACATAATGGCGGTCGCAATATCGTAAGGATTTTCAAGCCCTTCAGTTATCTCTTCTGCCAGTTCTTTAATCTTTTCATTATTGCCATATTCTGTATAGAATTTTTTGAGTCTCGGCTCCATCTCCAAAACGGGTTCTTCCGGAAGTTCCCATGAAGGCTGTTCAACTGTCCTTGAAACGACAC
Source organism: Spirochaetaceae bacterium (assembly GCA_028527945.1). GTDB lineage: Bacteria > Spirochaetota > Spirochaetia > UBA9216 > UBA9216 > Thalassospirochaeta. The sequence continues at coordinate 5,898 of JAQQAK010000010.1, read as the reverse complement.
TATAATTCCGTAAGAATGAAGAGTCATTCCAGTTTGTAAGAGGAGTTACGCTTACAGGATAATTCATTGCAATCAAAGAAGACGGATCAAAATTAACAATAAAATAATCCTGTTTAACATCTATTCTCTGAGAAGATTCTGTAGAATCAATGGTCATTGAGCGTTCTGGAATACTAAGAGTTTGAGGTTCTTCTCCTGGCCCCTTCTGAATATAAAAACCACGCGAAGGCTTATACCCTGATAAATAAAAACGCCTGAGATAAACAGAATTAAGGTAGCCATAATTTCTCATAAGAAGAACTAAATCATGATCCATAGAAATTTCAGGTTCAAGCTTTATATAATCAGAAAAATCAAAACTGAATAAAGTAGGCTTAACAAGCCCGCCCTTATCTTGAGAAGCTCCACTTGAATAAAAATTGAAAAACAAAAGAGCACATAAAATAAAGACTGGAATAAAAAAGGCAGAAATCGCAATAATTTTTTTACCACCGTCTTTTTCATAGCCTGATGAAAAAAGAATGATTGCAATTTCCAAAAGAATAAAAACTATGCTGTAACAAACTATAACTCCCGGATGCTCAAAAAGTGTTAAATTATACTTTCCCTGAGACCACAAAATAAAAACAAAAAGTACAGCATTAACAATAACCTCTACAGTCATAAAACCAGCTTTTCGTCTTTCGTAAAAGGTAAAAAAAGCAACATAAATAGTTACAGGTAAAAATGGAAAAAAAGCTGAATCAAAGTTCAGAAAAATATAATCGAATAAAGCCTTTTCGGTATAACCAGAGAGGGCGGCCATAAGAGAGCCAACAATAAGCCTGACAGCTAATACAACCAAAAATATGAATAAAAGAGACGGAACCAGTTTGAAACCATATTTCTCAAAAAAAACTCCGGCCGCTGCAGCAAAAATAAAAACAGGAATAGAAAACCATGGAGAGATAATCTCTTTCAAGTATAATTGAAGAGGAATAAATAACAAAAAAAGAGCCGCAGCGCCAAGAAGGCTGACAATGTTTCTACGGTTAAATGACATAAGCGCTTTTTACCCCCTTTAAAGTGGACAACTTGCGACAAAACTCAACAGCATCTGAGCTTAAACTCTCCGGTAAAGTTTGATTTTTATTATCACTTACAAAAAGAATCTTTTTTAGCAGACTAGGGGTATATTTTTTTTGCTCAGGAACAGGAACGGGAACAAGCGCGGAGACAGGAAGCCCAAATCTCACAGCGGTATTGCAAATATTAATCGCCGAATCAGAATATGGTGAAGATAAAACAAGAACACCGCATTTTCCAAATTCAGCGACCTTATCTGCGGCTCTGAAAGGTTCCCACCACAGTGCCGCAGTATAATCAAGCGCCTCAGCTTCTTTTATTTGTCCGTTAGAAATAAGAACAGAAACCGATTTTCCTGAATCAAACAAAGTCTGTGAAATACCTGCAAGAACTGATACAACATAATCAAGATAACAGCTGCTTTTTTCTGCACCGAGAATCTTTTCAACATCACCTGAAAGATCAGCTATAATCAATATTCTATCCTGAGGGTCAGGAAGCTGTTCACCTATCCTCAACAGAAGATCTCCTGTATGAGCATAACTCTTCCAGTTAATCCGCCCAAGATCATCTCCGGGAATATAGGGCCTAACCTCTAAAAGCTCATCACTTCGTTTAATTCTCCTGACACGTCCCGGAGCATCTCCTCCAGAACCAGAAACTATAGGCAGGCGCTCAGAATACAACGGGCAACTACGAACCTTAAGAGTACTAATTTCAGTATGGCCGGTTCTAAATCTAAAAAAGGCCGCAGGATCAGATATAGAAAAGAATGCCTTCGCATTTGTGTAATTACCTCGAGAGCCTGCCAAAAGATGAATTGTTTCGGATTTATCATAAGATCGGCAAATAACCTTGCCATGCAGTTTTCTGTTTTTCCAGAAAAAATTGACCTCTTCTTTTACTGACATAGCCGGAAGAATAAAAAATGATGGTGCTTCTGTTCGAATTTCAACTGTAGTGCCGGCTTCTACAGAACCTGAAGGAAGATACATACGCAGCTTTGTTTTCTGTCGTTTTAAAATAAGGTACTGAATAAAAGTTAAAAGAAACGATATCAATAAAAGTAATAGAAAACCGCAGCCCCAAAGAAAAGAACCAAGCTCAGATCTAATATAACCAATAACCAGTAATATTATTGAGGTAAAAAAAAAGCAAGACCTTTTTTAGTAAGAAATCCGTTTAAGACTTTCAATAACGGCCTCCCTGACAATTCCTGAACTTCCGCCAGCGCGGCCTTCCTGTAATATTCTATGAGCCAAAACAGGCTCTGATAAATCAATTATATCCTGATCAATAACATAATCACGACCTTTTAAAAGCGCAAAAACTCTGGCCGCCTTAATCAGCATTAAAGAACCTCTTGGAGATATTCCGGTTTGAATTCCCTTTTGTTCTCTTGTCGAAGCAGCGGCGTCAATAACAGCCCTTATAATCTTTTCATCACAATGAACCTTATCTGCCGTATTACGGGCACTAACAAGTTCATCTGTGGTACAAACAGCTTCAATGTCAGGGACAATCTTATGCATTGGATCCTGAGTTATAATTTCATACTCAGAATCCTTATCAGGATACCCTATAGACAACTTCATAAGAAAACGATCCAACTGAGCAATTGGAAGAGTGTATGTTCCTTCAACTTCAACAGGGTTCTGTGTAGCTATTACAAAAAAGAAATCTCCAAGTTCATGAGTATTTCCGCCCACTGTTACCTGATTTTCAGCCATAACCTCTAACAGCGCTGACTGAACCTTTGGAGTGGTTCTGTTTATTTCATCAGCAAGAACTACAGACGCAAAAACAGGCCCCGGCGCAAAACGGAACTCTCCTGTTTCAGGATGAAACACATCAACACCAGTTATGTCATAAGGAAGAAGATCCGGTGTAAATTGTATTCTGCTAAAGCCTTTAAAAGTATCTGCCGGTGACTCTATAAGTGAGGCAAGAGTTCTGGCCGCTGTGGTCTTTCCCAACCCCGGCATGTCTTCTATCAAGACGTGTCCGCCTGAAATTAATGATGTAATTAAAAGCTCAACAAAATTATGCTTTCCTTTAATTACTGTTTCAAGACCATCACAAAGCTTTTCAGCTAACAAATTTACATTCAAAAACTGCTGATCCAATTCAACTATCTGTCCGGGCATGAGGCAATTCTATCATGCAAAAGATTGTTATGGTAGAGCCGCAGCTTAATTATTTTTCATACATACTAAGATACTTTAATTTCTCTACCGCCTCGTAAATAGTAAAGAGAACATGAAGCAGGCTTCTCATAAATATTTTCAGCTGCCTCAATATAGATATTCATTTGCAGATCATATTCTCCCGGAACTATTTTTTTATCTGTTTTAAAGTCAATGATATGAACCTTATCAGGTGTTTCCAAAACTAAATCCATAATGCCATTAATATAAACTTTTCTGCCATCCACGAGCTCTGTAGCTGTAAACGGAAGTTCAGATTCAATACTCTCCGCTTCAGACGCTTGCTTCCATAAGGTAGAACTGAAAAAATCTGTGGCAAGTTTAGACGCGGAACTAAAAATAATGGGCCAATCAGAATCTGAAAAGACTTTAAAAATTGGACGCAGATCAAGCTTCAAAACATCAAGAAACTCTGAAGATATTCCATGATTTTTTATACATCTTTCAATTACTAAATGGCACAATGTTCCAAAATCAGTTTCTGAAGAAGTTTCAGTTAAAACTTTCTCTACCTCAGAAGAAAGCGCTGAAAGAGTTTCTCCAGCTTCATCAGACTGAATTTCCTCATTTTTATGAGCGTTCAACTCTGTTGCCGAGAACTCATTTTTTATAATCTTATGACAATATGGTTCAGAGTTTTTATAAAGCTCAGAGACTGCCTCAATATCAGCAAAAGAACTTTGGTGTCTTACGGTATCTTTCCAAAAATAGTCAGGAATCTCCGCGATATAATCCGCTAGCTGTTCGCATTCCAAGGGATCAGCTCCCTCATACCAGCCAAGAGAACCCAAAGTCAGATTTAAAAGCGAGCCAGGAGTTTTTCGGTTTTGCCGACCGTGACAGCCTGACAAAATTAGATGATTTTCAGCCCTTGTCATAGCAACATATAAAAGCCGCCTAAGCTCAGCCTCTTCTCTTGCTGAATTCTCAGCCTTTCCTTCTGTATAAAAGTAATTTGTTTTTTTAATATCATCTTCATCAAGCAAAGCAAGATTAAACGATAACCCGTACTTCTCTGAAACATAAGACGGCTCAGAACTGCCAGTATCGTTTCGGCCGGTATTCCCCATATTGGCGACGATAACAACAGGAAACTCCAGCCCTTTGGACTGATGAATAGACATTATCTGAACACCACCGACAGAATATCCCAGAGGTTTTAGATCATTTATTTTTTTATAATCTCCAAGATTCTCTCTAATCAAATCAAGAAAGGCTGCCGCAGTCCCGCCCTCTTCATCATGCTTAACCGCAAGCTCGTATAAGTAATCGTAATGCTCAAGATAACCATGCAGAGAACTGTCTCGAAGAATTAAATACCTGTAACCAGACTTATACCAGATGTCCCTCACAAGATCAGCAAGAGGTTCTCTGTCTATACGGGAATTTATTTCTTCAAAGAGCTCTTTTGCCACCTTGTAACGTTCTTTATCAAGTTCAGTCTTACAACATTCAGCCTGTCCTTCAGCAAAAATAGCTTTCTCAGATTCAAGAAGCTCAATTACAGATAAATCAGACAAGTTAATAAATGGAGATCTTAAATAAGCAGCCGAAGCTGTCCTATCCATTGGATAAAGACAGATTTGAAGAAAATTATAAATATCATTTACAACAGCTTCCTGAAAAAGACTTCTTACCCCCTGAGATGTATAAGGGATTCCGCTTGCGCGAAAAACCTGCTCATAATTTTTCTGCTGTGTACCGGATCTTAGAAGAATACAAAAGTCTGAAAAAACAGCTTTGCGCACCTTTCTGTCTTCTGTAACATCAAGAGCTCCAACTGAAGCATTTATATATTCAGCAATTGCGTAGGCCTCAGATTCATCAGCAGAAAAAGCGCCTTCCGGCAAAACAGCTTCATAGGGTTTATAAAGAAGATGAATCCGGCAGCCTTCTGATAAAATAGCGTCGCGGTATTCCAAGGGCTCAAAAGATGCCTGATAAGATTTTCCATCCTCTCTCATGACATTTTCAAAAACATTGTTAAAAAACTTTATAAGATCAGGCTCACTTCGGTAGTTATTTTTCAATGAAAGAGCCACGCCTCCGGCAGAGTTTACTTCATTACTAAGCTCTTTAAAAACACTTACATCAGCGCCTCTAAAACGGTAGATAGACTGTTTTTCATCACCAACAAAAAACAATTTCTCAGAATCAAGCTCAGAAACTGATGGAACACCTGCGGTCTCTGACTCGCTTTTTTCAGCAAGAAGATAAAGTAATTCTTTCTGCAAAAGATTGTTATCCTGAAACTCATCTATCATTATGTATTTAAAAAGGCTTTTATAGTAATTTCTAAGGTCGATATTCTTTTTTAACCCAGCAACTGAAATAGTCAAAACATCATTAAATCCAAGAAGCCCTGAAGCTCTTTTCTTTTTAAATATTTCATCCTGAAAATCAGAAGTAAGATCAAACAAACCTTTTATCATTTCATGATTTTCAAGTGTTCCGCATAATACTTCTATATTTTCTTTAACGGTATTTATTTCATCTACAAGATTCTTATAAATTTCAGCTTCAGAACTTTCACTTCGTCCTAATCGTTTGGAAAGTTTCAAATCTGACATTTTTAGTCTAATAGACTTCAGTTTTTTAACATCAAACTCAGGAATAACAGCGTCTT
>JAQQAK010000009.1 GCA_028527945.1 Spirochaetaceae bacterium | reverse complement strand
ATATTCAGCATATACGCAAAAAGAATAAATGAAACCGAAACCACCATAACAAACAATGAAAAAATAAATCTAAAAACAATTTTATACTCTTTTTTCTTTTTGCTTGAAAAATAAATAACAACAGAGAGCACCGTTTCAGCAATTAATACTGAATAAGCGATAAACCAAAATGCAATCTGCTGATATTTCATGATTTATACATTTCTATTAATATAGGATGAGTAATCTTTTAAAACTGGCTTGTAATCAGAATTAAATAACGGTGACGATATCATATAATCCGCAGTAGACCTATTATTCGCAATTGGAACATTATATAAAACAGCAATTCGAGTAAGAGCTTTAACATCTACATCATGCGGCTGTGGCTCCATTGGATCCCAGAGAAAAAACATCATATCAATCTGACATTCAGAAATCAGAGCGCCAAGCTGCTGGTCTCCGCCCAAAGGTCCTGATTTCAGTTTTTCTATTTTAAGCTCCTTAGAGCTATAACGCTTGGAACTCTCTCCCAAAGCAATTTTAGAAATTATGGCTTCTTCTACCAAGCGACCGGTTGTACCCGTACAAAAAAGTTTATGCTGAATAAGATTTTCCCAATTAAATTCAACCCACTCAATTAAATCGCTTTTTCTATTGTCGTGCGCTACAAGTGCTATATTCTTCTGTTTCATAGTTAAGATAATAGAGATCAAACTATAAAATTTCAATCAGCAATTTTCAGGTTTTATTTTAGCTTAATTATTACCCTGCCGACGATTATATAAGGCTTATTCACAAAAGCCCTTCAAAAGTCAGAGTCTGGCCAAACTCTAACTTTATAAAAAGTAACTTTTATGGAAGCGAAGAAAGTTTTATTACTTCTTATATTAAATAAATATTTAAGTTATAAAATTTTACTTCCAATCTTCTTAATAATACAATTTTAGAAAGAAGTTCATAAGAATTAATTTTTCAGCTATTCAAATAACACAATATAATTAAGGGAGATAAATTTGGAATTTAATGTTAATCATCCAATTCTATTTATACTTGTAGGAATTGTCATTTTCATTGTTCTTATACAGAGCATCTTTTTCCTTGTAAAATCCTGGAAACGCGGCAAAGAAATAGGAATGGACGCAAGTAAACTTAAAAAAATAGCAAGAACAGCTATAATTTTTACAATTGCACCGGCAATAGCAATTGTTATAAGCGTTATAACGCTAGCAAAAGATTTAGGTGTTGCCTTACCCTGGATGAGGCTAAGTGTAGTAGGCTCTCTTTCATATGAAACAATTGCAGCCACAAACGCGGAATCAGCAATGGGTCTTACTTTCGGGTCAGGAACAGCTCTTAACGCGAGTCAGTATGTAACAATCACACTGGTAATGACAATAAGTATTCTTGTGGGAATATGGCTTGTTCCTCTTATCTGTAAAAGACTGCAAAACGGTATGATAAAACAAGAAAAAAGGGACAAAAAATGGTCGGCAATCTTCTCTGATTCAATGTTTGTCGGAATGATCTCAGCCTTTCTTGGATATGTTTTTTGTGATGTGGCCGATATCGCAAAGGGCTCAACAAAAGGCTTGATACCCGTTTGTGTATTATTTGTTGCTGCAGCAGTGATGGGAATTATTGGACTTCTTGTAAAAAAGGCAAAAATAAGAGGACTTGCGGATTATGCTCTTCCTATAAGCCTGATATTTGGAATGGCAAGCGGTATACCAATTACAGCATGGTTAGGATAATCAGGAGAAAAAATTATGGAAACTTATGAAACATACTTAAATAAAGTTCACAAATGGGGAAGAATATGGAACCTGTCAGTAGCAGCAATTCTTATAGCCTTTCCGTTTGTAGTAGCATTAATATTTCATGTAAAACCTGATGGGCACGGACTTATTTTAGGTTTACTTTCAACAGCACCTGTTTATTGGGCCGTTGGTTTTGTCGAAACCTTCACATACATACCAATGCTTGGAGCAGGAGGTTCTTATCTTTCTTTTGTTACAGGAAATATTTCAAACCTCAAACTACCATGTGCACTAAACTCTCTGGAGCAAGCCGAAGTAAAAGCCAACTCTGATGAGGGTGAAGTTATTTCAACCATTTCAATTGCTGTATCAAGTATTACAACTACAATAATCATCTTTTTAGGTGTTTTACTTATAAGGCCGTTAACTCCAATTTTACAAAAGGAAGCCTTAGCACCAGCCTTTGAAAATCTGGTACCAGCATTATTCGGCGGTCTTGCGGTTGTTTTTATTTCAAGAAGCTGGAAAATTGCAGTTGCCCCTGCTATTGTCATGCTGATTCTTTTTATATTTATTCCGGCTTTAAATGCTCATACAGTTGGAGTAGTTGTTCCTTTCAGTGTTCTTTTCACTCTGGGAGTCAGCAGATTAATGTATAAAAAAGGATTGTTAGATTAAATCTCTCTCAATTTTATAACTATTAAATTAACTACCTTGCTGATAAAAGTTAGGTAGTTAATTTTTCGAAGCTCTTTCATCAGAACTTTTTACATTATGTAATCCAAAAAAGTTAATAACCTTATTCAAGCAAGAATAGGAGTCTTCTATTTCAAAAAAGATTATTCAATCCAAAGCTTTTTAAGTCTCTCTGGTATAGGAACAGGCCTTTTTCTTTCCATATTATAAAATGTTCCGCTCTGAACTCCGGTCGCATTTATGGTATCACCAGTTTTAATTTCAAAATTAAATTCCCAGCGCATTCTATCCATTCTTGTAACCCAGCTATAACCTTTAGGTTTATCAAAAATAGTTAATGGAACTTTGTAATCAACATCTGAATGCATTAGAATAGGAGAAATTCCAATTTTCATCATTTCATCAAAGGGATAATACCTTTCTAAAAACTCTGTTCTAATATCTTCAAAGTATTTTAAATAATTAATATTACTTACAATTCCCATAACATCAATTTCATATCCTTTGATATGAATATCAATCTCTACTTCCAGCTTTCTTTCTTCTTTTACAATCACATTGTCCATAGACATATTTTATCGTTATATATTTTATGATTCAAGATAAATTAAAACAGAAATTATTCACCCCATAGAGTCTGGTTTGTTAGAAATATGTATAAATTTCATCAAAAATTGACCTTTGCCTAAAAACAATCTAAAATTACATTAATTAAATCGAATTGGAGTATAGGCATGAAATCCACAAAAGGAATGAAGATAGGCATCCTGACTGCTGGAGGGGACTGTCCGGGTCTAAATGCAGCAATAAGAGGTGTAGGAAAAACAGCGGCGTTAAAATACGGTATGGAAGTCTATGGGTTTTCGTCAGGATATTTAGGACTTGTAAATAATGAATACAAAAAGCTTTCAGTACGAGACATGTCCGGTATCTTAACGGTAGGTGGAACAATTCTTGGAACATCACGTGAGAAACCCTTTAAAAAGAAAGAATATAATCAATACGTAAGAAGCAAGCCAGAACAAATAAAAGAAAATTATGAAAAGCTGGGTCTCGACTGTGTTGTATGCATAGGTGGAAACGGAACAATGAAGACGGCTCATAAACTTCAGCAGCATGGGGTTAATGTAGTTGGAGTTCCCAAAACAATTGATAACGATATATGGGGAACAGACCAGACTTTTGGATTCTATTCAGCAGTAAATATTGCAACAGACGCAATAGATCGTATTCATACAACAGCAAACTCACATAAAAGAGTTATGGTTATTGAAGTAATGGGTCATGACACAGGATGGTTAACCCTTTATTCCGGTGTTGCCGGAGGTGGTGATGTAATACTAATCCCGGAGATTCCATACGACAAAGATATCATCATGGATTATCTTGTTCATAGAAACGAAGAAGGAAAACCATACTCTATTGTAGTTGTGGCAGAAGGAATAAAAGTTCCGCCCAAAAAAAACGGCCAGCCCAGAAATAAATCTGCCGGAACATATATTGCGGAGCTAATTCAAAAAGAAACAGGACTTGATACCCGCCCAACAATTCTTGGATATATTCAGAGAGGAGGAAGCCCATGCCCCGGAGACAGAATCTTGGCATCAGAGCTTGGAGCTTACACTGCTCAAATGATATCAGAAAGACGTTTTGGCGAAATGGCCGCACTAAAAAATGGAGTTGTTACATCAATTCCATTAGAAGAAGTAGCCGGAAAACTAAAAGTTGTTACACCGGATTTGCCATTAATTAAACAGGCAATATCTTTAGACACATGTTTTGGAGCAAAAATTTAATATGGAAAAACAAAATCTTTTTATAAACAGAGAAATTAGCTGGCTTGCGTTCAACGAAAGAGTTCTGCAGGAAGCAGAAGACGATAGAAACCTTCTTGGAGACAGAATAAAATTCCTGAGTATATTCTCTTCAAATCAGGATGAGTTCTTTCGTGTACGAGTCGCAATGCTAAAAAGATTTTGTTTAATGCATAAACGAGAAAGACGCTATCTACATGATGATCCTGAAGAAATTATGCGGCAGGTTCAGGACATAGTAAAAAAACAACGTGTAAGATCTGAGCATATTTATAAAAGCATCTTACAGGAATTAAAAAACAAAAAAATATTCATTCTACAGCGTAATGAACTAAACGAAGATCAGATGAAATTTGTGCTGAATTATTTTTTCACTAAAATACGACCGCAGATCTTTCCAATGATGATCGACCGCCGTATGAGTTTTCCGTACCTTAAAGATAATTCTCTATATCTTGCAGTTGAACTAAAACGAAAAACCGGCAAACAAATACGCTACAGCATTATTGAAGTTCCGACACAATCACTTCCAAGATTTATAAAACTTCCTGGTTCCGGTAATGAAACTCATATAATTCTGATAGATGAGATTGTCCGATGCGGTCTTCCGAGCATTTACGCTATTCATAATTTTACAGAATTTCATTCCTATAATTTTAAAGTCACAAGAGACGCGGAAATGGAAATTGATGAAGATGATATTTCAGTATCATATCTTGAAAAGATTTCTGAGGGACTTTTACAAAGAGAAAAGGGTGAAATTATCCGCTTTGTTTATGATCAGGCAATGCCTATTACAATGCTGAATATGTTCATAAGCAAGAATAAGATTAAAAGACTTGATACCCTTTCTGCTGGTAGCCGCTATCATAAACTTAAAGATTTTATGGCATTCCCTAAAATTGCCGGACTTCCAACAACAGAAATAAAGCCACCATTCAGGCACTCAAGA
>JAQQAK010000008.1 GCA_028527945.1 Spirochaetaceae bacterium | reverse complement strand
TATCTAAAGACTTTTTATTGAGTATTAAAAAGCAAACTGCTGGGTTGGTTATTGATTTTAATGGTGATACAGATGAGGTTGTTAATAAAGAAGGAGCCTTTTCATCTTTTAAATCACTTTTTTCAGAAACCTTGTCTGTAGGGATAGATAAAAGCTTTGATAATAGACATACAATTAATGTTGATCTTGGTTATAGAAATGCTCCACCTGATAGTTCAGGTTTTACCTTTATTTATATTAAAGCAAACATATCTGTTGATATAGATGGCCGAAGCATATTCTCAACAGAAACAAAAGAATTTAAGGGTGGCGGTTTGAACTGGACTCAAGCAAATGAAAAAGCTTTTGAAAAACTTATAAAGGCTATCAAAGCTGATAATGATTTCACAGCTCAAGCTAAAAAAGTCTTAGCAAATTAAATTTTGCAGAACGAGACTCTTTGATTTATAGAAAATGATGCCGGTATCTTGAAAAGATACCGGTTTTTTTATTATATTGTGGTTCGGCGGTCGCAGTTACCCGCCTTAACAAAACGACGGAGGCACAAAGTGAATACTCTTCTTTGGTTTATAATGCTCATTATAAACTTCATTGCAATTATGACTGCATATAGATTATGGGGAAAAATTGGATTATTTATATGGATTCCAATTTCTGTAATAGCAGCAAACATTCAGGTAGTAAAAACAGTTGAAATCTTTGGTTTTATAGCCACTCTTGGTAATATTGTTTATGCTACATCATTTCTGGTAACAGACATTCTTAATGAAAACTATGGTAAAAAAGAAGCATCCAAAGCTGTTTGGATGGGATTTTTCTCGCTGATATCTATGACTGTACTGATGCAGCTTGCTCTTCTTTTTATTCCGGATGAATCTGATTTTACTCAAAGCAGCCTTAAGACAATATTCGGCCTAATGCCGCGAATTGCTATTGGTAGTTTGACCGCCTATTTGATATCACAGACTCATGATGTCTGGGCTTATAACAGGATAAAAGCAAAGTGGCCTGAAAAGAAATTTATCTGGTTACGAAATAACGCTTCAACAATGGTTAGTCAGCTTTTGGACAGTATTGTTTTTACATTCATTGCGTTTTTTGGACAATTTGAGTTTCCAGTGCTTATTGAAATAGCTCTAACCACATATATTTTTAAATGGATTGTAGCTGCTTTTGATACACCATTTCTTTATCTTGCAAAAGAATGGAAGGATAAAGGAAAGGTTTGTTAATATAAAACAGGTTTATAGGGTTAAATAGGGTTGTATAGTCCATTATAGGGGATATAAATCCTTAAAACTGTTGTCTGGTTATTGACTCATGCGTATGAAGTTCTTATATTTATAAAAACTGAAAATCTCCAAAGGCTGTAAGTCTTTAGAGATTTTCAAAGATATTCAAATGTAAATATAATAGCTACAGGAGTGAGACTATGGCTGATGATCAGACTATATACCTTAGCGATGGAAAAATAGAACTTCCGGAAGAACTTAACAAGATTCTTCAGATTGAAAAAGAGATAAGAAAAGTTCTTGTCGGACAGGATTATCTTGTTAACCGTATGCTGATAGCTCTAATTTGTAACCAGCACATTCTTATTGAAGGTGTTCCTGGACTCGCAAAAACTCTCAGCGTAAACACCCTTTCTAAAACACTTGGTCTTGATTTTAAGCGAATACAGTTTACACCGGATCTTTTACCGGCTGATATTCTTGGAACATTGATTTATAACCCCAAGACAGGAGAGTTCTCTCCAAAGAAAGGTCCTGTTTTTAGTAATATGATTTTAGCTGATGAAATAAATCGTGCTCCGGCAAAAGTTCAGTCAGCGCTACTTGAATCAATGCAGGAACGTCAGGTAACAATTGGAGACGAAACCTGGAAATTAGATGAACCTTTTATGGTTATGGCTACTCAGAATCCTATAGAGCAGGAAGGTACATATCCTCTGCCTGAGGCACAAGTTGACCGTTTTATGCTAAAGGTTAAGATAACCTATCCTGATAAGGCTGAAGAGCTTAGTATTTTAAGGATGATGGCAAAGTCAGCTCCTAAGGCTGAAATAGAAACAGTTGCTACTGCTGAAGATGTACTTGTTGTAAGGAATTTTCTTGATAATGTTCACATAGAACCTTCAATTGAAGAATATATTGTTGATATCATTCAGGCAGGTCGTCAACCGTCAGCCTATGGAATTGAAGCTGAACATCTGATCAAATATGGAGCTTCTCCACGTGCTACAATTTTTCTTACGTTGGCAGCAAAGGCCAGCGCTCTTTTAAAGGGGCGAATGTTTGTTGTTCCTGAAGATGTAAAAGAACTCTCTTATGATGTTTTGCGGCATAGGCTTATACCAAGTTATGAGGCTGAGGCAGAAGGGCTTAGTTCAGATCAAATCATAAATATGATAATTAACAAGCTTCCAACTCCATAATTCGGATATCTTGCATGAACGCATCAATTGATAAAGAGATTCTTAAAAAAGTTGAATTGATCCGCATAATGACCAGGCAACGGGTAACATCTATTTTTGCTGGTGAGTTTGAAAGTGCTTTTAAGGGAATGGGGCTTGAGTTTGAAGAGGTTAGAGAATATCAACCAGGTGATGAAATCCGTTCTATAGACTGGAATGTAACAGCCAGAGCCGGGTATCCTCATATAAAACGGTATCGAGAAGAACGGGAACTATCAATTTATTTCTTGGTTGATGTTTCTCCTTCAAGCCGCTTCGGAAGCGGTGATAAGACTCGCGCCGAGATTGCTGCGGAGATCGTATCAGTTTTATCTTTTTCAGCATCAAGAAATAATGACCGAACGTCTTTGCTTCTTTTTTCAAATGAAACAGAACTTTTTATTCCACCCGGAAGGGGGATGACTCATACAATGCATATGGTTCGAGAGCTTTTGAGTCACAAAGCTGAAGGGCATACAACATCGATAGCATCTTCTCTTGAGTATCTTGGACGAGTAGCAAACAGACGCAGTATAGTTTTTTTACTTTCTGATTTTTATGATCAAGGATTTTGGGATCAGTTTAAGGTTTCTTCACGAAAACATGAGATTGTTCCTATATATTTATATGATCCGGTTGAACGTTCTCTTCCGAGGGCCGGAATGATAAGTCTTACAGATTCTGAGACTGGACGAACAAGAATAATAGATACTTCAGACAAGAATGTTCGCAAAGATTATGAAAAACGTTTTGATGAACGACTTATAACTCTTAAGAAAGAGTTTCATAAATATAATTCTGATTTTCTTTCGCTTGATATTTCTGAAGAATACATCAATAAACTTTCAAGATTCTTTTCAGAGCGGGAGGGTAAAAGATGAGAAAAATCTATATCCCTTTTATAGTTCTTTATGCATTTTTCTTTTTAGGCTGTTCCGGGCAAAGAGCTGAGAGCAATACTAACGATACACATTTACAACTGGACAGTTATGGAAGAGGCTCCTATAGCATTGCGCTTGAATATCCAACTGGTAATATTGAATATGGAAGCAGTTTTGATATTATTCTGAGAATTACCTATCCGAGTGGAACAAAGTATATACTTTTGCCTCCTGATACAGATTCTTCTGAAAAATATTCGAACACTGTTATAAATTCAACTGATGAAAAAGCAGCTGTAAGTACTGATGATGGTAAACTCATGTCTGAAATTATTTTTAATATTGAAGCATGGCTTCCTGGAGAGGTTGTTTTTCCTTCTTTGAAGGTACAGTTTCCTGATGAGATAGATACAGATGAAATATCTGTGAATGTTGTGTCTGCTTTTGATAGTTCTGAGACAGAACTGAAACTTGCGCCACTTTATATTCCTAAGGAAAGTGGTAACAGAAAAATAATTTTAATAATTGCTCTCTCAGTTTTATTTTTATTAGTGATTGTGGGAGTTATTGTTTTTATTGTAAAGCATAGAAAGAAAAAATATTCTGAAAAAATAAAAGTTCCAACAAAGGCTGAACTTGTTGAAGATTTTAGGAATAAATATATAGACAATAGCGAGCCA
Source organism: Spirochaetaceae bacterium (assembly GCA_028527945.1). GTDB lineage: Bacteria > Spirochaetota > Spirochaetia > UBA9216 > UBA9216 > Thalassospirochaeta. Next base: position 3,832 of record JAQQAK010000008.1, on the reverse strand, counting down.
TTTGAGTTAAAAGACGCATTCTCTGCGTTATCGAAAATAATGCCGGTTATTCCTGATGAAAAAATACGGAAGCTTTCTGAAAGAGCACGATTTTCAAGAAATGGAATATCAGATGAAGAAGGTAGACAAGCTTTGTATTCTATGTACCAAAAAGTTATTAAAGAACTAAATGAGGCTGAAGAGAATGAACTTTGAATCACCATGGGCTTTTGCTTTTGTTATACCACTGGTACTTTTATTTATATTAGTTATTCTAAAAAGAAATAATAATACTGGCATTACCTTTTCAAGTTCTTATCCATTATTAATAGAAAAGAAATCACTAAGGCAGAATCTTTTATGGCTGCCAACTCTTTTATTTTTTCTTGCCAGTCTTTTTATGATTGCCGCGCTTGCTCGTCCGAGGAAAAGGCTTGATGAGGTTAGAAAAGTTACTAGCGGTGTTGCAATGGAACTTGTTGTTGATAGAAGTGGAAGTATGGCCGCTGAGATTGAAAACGGCACAAGTTATATAAGACGTATGGATATAGTGAAAAAGAATCTTCTCAGTTTTATTGCTGGTAATGGTAAAGAATTATCAGGCCGACCTGATGATCTTATTGGGCTTATTGCTTTTGCCAAGTATGCTGATACACTTTCTCCCTTATCTCTATCACATGATGTTTTAAAAGAATTTACAACAGGTCTTGATGTAGTGACAAAAAAAGAAGATGACGGTACTTCAATAGGTGATGCTATTGCGCTTGCCGCAGCCCGCCTTAAGAATGTTGGAAAAAACAACGACTCAGAAAAGGGATATGAGATAAAGAGTAAAATTATTATTCTTTTAACTGATGGAGAAAATAATACAGGAAAATACTCACCACGTGAGGCTGCCGAGCTTGCGGCTAACTGGGGCATTAAGATTTATTCTATAGGTTTTGGCGGAACTGCTTATTATGAAATGGATAGTCTTTTTGGGAAGCGCAAGGTTCCGATCGGATCAGCTGTTGATAAAAAAACTCTTAATGAAATTTCTAAAATAACAGGTGGTGAATATTTTGAAGCTGACTCAGCAAAAGATCTTGCTGCTGTATATGAAAAAATTGATCAGATGGAAAAAGCTCAAATTGTTTCATTTACAGAATATAAATATAAGGAATTATTTTTTGAGTTTCTTGTTCTTTCAATAATAATGTTAGCCGCCGCTGTTATACTTGATTCAACCATTTTAAGGAGGCTTCCATGAATGCTCCTTTTCAATTGTTAAATCCTAAAGCTTTATTGATGTTATGGCTGCCGGCAGTAGCACTTGCTGCTGGAATATACGGCATCATAAAGAGTAAAAAGATTTTAAGCGGTTTTTTCGCTCAATCAGAAAAATCTCTTACAGGAAGAAAAACTCTTCTATTAATATTATTAACAATTTCAATGTTTGCGGCTGTTTTTGCTTCAGCAAGACCCAGCTGGGGGCAGAAAGAAATCAAAATTTCAAGAAAAGGGCGGGATGTAGTTTTTGTAATAGATGTTTCACAAAGTATGCTCGCAGAAGATCTTTATCCTGACAGATTATCCAGAGCCAAACTTGCTGTTATTGACGCCTTATCTGCCATAGATGGAGACCGTGTTGGGCTTGTAGCATTTGCCGGAACAGCCGTTGTAAAATGTCCACTGACGCTTGATTACAGTTTTTTCAAACAATCTGTAGAGGAACTAAGCACTGAATCTGTGTCTGTAGGCGGCAGTATGATAGGTGACGCTCTTAGAAAAACACTTGATGACGTTTTTAAAGGCGCAACGGGTGGATATAAGGATATTATTCTAATTACTGATGGTGAAGATCACGAAAGTTACCCTCTTAAAGCTGCTGACAAGCTTGGTGAGGCTGGAGTCCGCTTGATAGCTATAGGTTTAGGTGATGAAAATCAGGGGAAGAGGATACCTGTAACTGATGAAAATGGTAAAAAGATTTTTCTGACATATAAAGGTCAGGAGATTTGGAGCAGGCTTGACGCTGATACTTTAAGAAAGATGACCGCTGCGACTAAGGGTGGACGTTATCTAAATGTTTCAACTGGTGCTTTTGATATGGGTGAAATTTATGGCTCTCTTATAAAAACTCAGGAAAAACGCTTTATTGAAGATCAGAAGACCGTTGAGTATGATGAAAACTTTCAGTACTTTTTGTTGCCAGCAGTAATCTTACTTTTGCTATATCTATTTATACGTTACTCATATCAACAGCAGCGAGGAAGGAAATGAAAAAAAAGAATATACTCCTCATTGTAATATTAATTATGTTTTCTTCTTTTAATCTTTTTTCAGAAGGTCAGATTGAAGATAATTCATCTCTCACTGAGGGCGTACAGCTTTATAATGATGGAAAACTTAAGGAGGCTGCTGATGCTTTTAGTAATGCGGCTTTGTCTACAAACAATAAAACAGCCTCAGCTGGCTATTATAATGAAGGAACTGTAAAAGCTCAGCTTGCAGAAAAGTCGCAGGATATACAAGAAAAGCGACAGCTATTAGAGGAATCATATAATGCTCTAAAACGATCTGTTGAAATAGGTTCTTTGGGTAGAGAACAGAGAAAGTCGGCAAGACAAAATATGGAGATTGTCAGAAAGCAAATATCAAGTCTGCCTAAAGACCAAAATAAGAGTCAACAGAATGATAAAGATAAAAAAGACAAAAGTAAAAATAATCAGCAAAATGATCAGCAACAGCAGAACGGTCAGCAACAACAGAATGGCCAGCAACAACAGAATGGCCAGCAACAGCAGAATGGTCAACAACAGCAGAATGGTCAACAACAACAGGATGGCCAGCAACAACAGAACGGTCAACAACAACTGAACGGTCAACAACAACAGAATGACCAGCAACAAAAAAATGACCAACAGCAACAGGGGAGTATGCTGGACAGGCAGAAAGATTTAACAAAAAGGTCTTCGCAGGGCTCTGAATCTGATGATTCACTGGCAAGAGAGCAACAACAGTTGCAACAAGAATCAGAAAAAGCCGGGCAAGACAAGGCCGCTGAAGCTCAAAAAAAAGCAGCTGATGCTCTTTCTCAAGGAAAGCGTGATGAAGCTCAGCAGTACCAAAAACAGGCTGAGCAATATTTGACTCAAGCTGAAAAAGAACAGAAAGAAGCAGATGATATTCTGAATCAGGAAGCACAAAGAGAGGCTGAGCAGAACCGGCTTGATAAAATGGGAGGTATTATTGATGCGGATAAAAACTGGTAAAACAAATAAACTTGAACAACTTATACTTTTAATTTGTTTTGTATTTATTACATCAAGTTTATACTCTCAAAGTAATGGAGTTTCACTTACAGCTCAACTCGATAATGATGAAGTTTGGCTTGGTGATTCTGTAAAATTAATTTTGAGTCTTCAAGGTAGTGATTCAGCAGTACAGCCGGATCTTAGTATACCTAATGTGCGAGTTACTCCTCTTGGAGGTACAAACAGGAGTAGCAGTTCTATAACAAATATAAATGGACGTGTTACAAAAACTGTTCAGAAAGCATATGTTTATCAATATCAGTTGACTCCGAGAATAGCTGGAATTATAAAAATTCCTTCGATTGAATTAGATGTCGACAATCAGCATCTAAAATCAAATAACTTAACACTTAGAGTTAAAATTCCTGAAACATCCGAAGATTTTAGACTTCTTCTTGCGTTTGACAGAAGTAAAGTTTTTCTATCAGAAGAATGTGTACTGGATATAACATTTGAGTTTGAAAAAAGTCTAAAAACACTTGAGTTCAATATTCCTGGACTTGATGGATATTCTTTTAAAAGCAATCCTAAAAAACTAAGCGCAGATAAATATCAGC
>JAQQAK010000007.1 GCA_028527945.1 Spirochaetaceae bacterium | reverse complement strand
TATAACTGGGACAACAGATGAAAAAGAAGCTGCTGAAATACTTTTTGAAAAAGGTGTAAAAGTCTTTGTTTATACTATGGGAAAAAATGGTGCGAAATTATTTACTCCAGATTTTTCTGTCTATTCAGAAGGTTTTTCTATTAAGGCTATTGATACAACTGGCGCCGGTGACTCATTTTTAGGTGGCTTTCTTGGTAAGCTTATGTTAGATGGTCAAAGTATTTATAATATTAAATCCGATTACGCAAAAACTTTATTGCAATTTTCAAACGCTTGTGGAGCTATAGTTTCTAGTCGAAAAGGTGCAATTGGTTCTATGCCTGATAAAAAAGAAGTAGAAAAATTTCTTAGGGAGCATAACTGTTAAAGATATAAAATAAAAATACAAACTCTTATATATAATTGACGAAATACTCATGTACCTTGCTTGCACAAAAATGCCTAACTCTATACATTTACCTGATGAAACAACTTAACAACGATAATATACGCAATATAGCAATAATAGCACACGTAGACCATGGTAAAACAACACTTGTAGATGCAATGTTCCGTCAGAGTGGAACTTTTAGAGATAACCAAGAAACTGAAGATCGTCTAATGGATAAGATGGATCTTGAGAGAGAGCGTGGTATAACAATTGCCGCCAAGAACTGTTCTGTAGATTGGGACGGCATTAAAATAAATATTTTAGACACACCAGGTCACGCGGATTTTGGCGGAGAGGTAGAGCGTGCTCTTTCTATGGTAGACGGCGCGATTCTTCTTGTAGATGCTTCTGAAGGCCCGTTACCTCAAACCCGTTTTGTTTTAAGCAAGGCTTTAAAGGCCGGACTTAAAATTATAGTAGTTATAAATAAGATTGATCGACCTGACGCAAGATGTAATGAGGTTCTTGATGAGGTATATGATCTTCTAATTGATCTTGACGCTGATGAATCTCAGCTTGAATTTCCATTATTTTATGCAATAGGAAGAGATGGTATTGCCGGAGAATCTTTTGAAAATCCGGGGAAAGATTTAAAATCGCTTTTTAAAGCAATAGTAAGTGATATTCCGGGGCCTTCATATGATGACGATGAACCTTTTCAGATGCTTGTTTCTGACTTGTCTTATTCAGATTATCTTGGCCGACTAGCAGTAGGAAAGGTTATAAATGGATCTGTTCATTCAAAAGACAGTCTTGTTTGTATCAATGCAGAAGGAAAACAACAGAGCCTAAATGTAACAAAACTTCAGGTTTATAACGGACCGGGGCTTGCAGAAACAGACACTGTATCTCCTGGAGATATTGTAGTTTTATCAGGTATTGAAGATGTTTTTATTGGTGACACAATTTGTACAAGAGATAATCCAAAGGCTTTGCCCAGAATTACTGTAGATGAGCCTACTGTTTCTATGCTATTTGCGCCGAACTCATCTCCGCTTCTTGGTAAAGAAGGAAAATTTGTTCAAAGCAACAAGATAGGAGAGAGGCTTCAGAAAGAAACCATGCTCAATGTTTCTATGAAAGTAGAACAGCAGATGGGTGGTGAAGGTTTTATTGTTAAAGGCCGTGGTGAGTTCCAGATGGTTATTCTTATTGAAACCATGAGACGTGAAGGCTTTGAACTTTCTGTTGGAAGACCTCATGTTATTTTTAAGAAGGATGAGAATGGTAAAAAGCTTGAGCCTATTGAACATCTTTTTGTAGATTGTGAAGAACTTTATACAGGGGTTGTGACTGAGAAGCTTTCAAAACGCAAGGGGCGTATGATTAACTTTGTTTCTCATGAGAATGGACGCTCAAGACTTGAATTTTCTGTTCCCTCAAGAGCTTTAATTGGTTACCGTGATGAATTTTTGACTGATACAAGAGGAACTGGTATAATGAGTTCATACATAAGCGGTTATGAAGAATATAGAGGAGATTTTCCTGAAAGACATACAGGCTCTCTTGTCGCTGACAGATCAGGCGAATGTGTTCCATATGCTATTTTCAATCTTGAACCGCGTGGAAAGATGTTTGTTAAACCAGGTGATGTAGTTTATGAAGGAATGATTGTTGGTGAACATTCTCGAGAAAATGATCTTAACGTTAACCCTGTGAAAACCAAGAAGCTTTCAAATATGCGAGCTTCAGGAAAGGATGATGCTGTAACATTAACTCCAATAATTCCATTAACAATAGAAAAGTCAATACAATATATAAAAGAAGATGAAATGGTAGAAGTTACTCCAAAGTCAATACGACTTAGGAAAAAAATATTAACAGCGATGGATAGGAAGATTGCTGCAAAAAAATGAACTAAAAATCAGTTTTGGAGGGATGTATGATTCAATTACCACAAGAGCTTATTAAGGCTTGGGATGAAAGAGACGGTGCGATAGTTTTTACAACTACTGACGCGGATGGAACCCCTAATTCTATTTATGCAACTTGTGTAGGGCTTTATGAAGAAGAAATGATTGTTATTGCTAATAATTATTTTGATAAGACAATGAAAAATATTCAAAATGGCAGCCGTGCTTCTGTTCTTTTTATAACAAAAGATGGAAAAGCTTATCAGATAAAAGGCCAGGTTGGGTATCATATGCGTGGTCCAGTTTATGATTTTATGAAGAAATGGAATCCGGAAAAACATCCCGGACATGGAGCTGCTGCTCTTATTCCTGAAGCAGTATATTCAGGTTCAGAAAAACTTTCTTAAAAGTATAAAAAAAGGGAATCAGTTCAGAACTTGATTCCCTTTCTTATTCCAATTCAGATGTGCTATTATAATTAGAACTCTCTTCTTGGTCGGCGCTCGCGGGCTTCGTTTACCCTAAGGTTTCTGCCTTTGAAGTCTTTGTCGTTAAGCATTGAAACTGCTGCAACAGCAGCATCATCTTCGACCATATCAACAAAACCGAAACCTCTTGGTCTGTTTGTCTCTCTGTCCATGATGAGCTTTACGTTTGAAACTTCGCCATACTGTGAGAAGAGTTCGCTAAGATCCTCTTCGGTTGTTGAGTAATTAAGATTACCCACATAGATTGTTTTTGCCATTTAAATCCTCTAAACAAAATTTTAAAATCTTTCTTTTCTAACTTTTGAAATCTTGTAATAATTAGAATGCTTAACTATTTGAATGAAAAACAAATACGACAAGAAAAATAAAGATAAAATAGAACAGATTATTTTTAATAATTTTAGAATAATAATATACTATAGTCAAGGCTGTAAAAAAAAATTGTAAATTGTGTAAAATCTTGAACCCCAAATATATGTAAATAAGACTTATCCCGCAACTTGTGGAGTGGTGTCTGATTCATATTTATTAAGCGGATAACGCTCTTTTATAATTTTGAATCTATATACTTTATCCTGATAATTATCTTTTACATTTAATTTAAGTTCCCCATCCCATGGTTCATTTACATTGTAGCTTTTATCATTCCACCAGAGGCGGTCTCCTCCGTAAACATATGGAATATCTTCAATACCATGTTTGTTGAAAATAATCTCATCATTATAAATACAAGTGAAAATAAACCATCTTGAAATTGCGTTATTGATATTTTCTCTTCCAAGAGTAATTTTTATTCTTCCAACTTTTGGAATTTTTGAAAGTCTTTTTTCAAAAACTTTTTGGCTAATTTTCCCATTACTAAAACGTTCTTCAAGCTCGTTTGATACTTCTTCACTTGTTTTATATTCTACAGTCATAAAACCATTTTCATTTTTATAATTTTCTTCAGGAATGACAATGTAACGTATACCGTATTCTATTGGTTGAGGGGTAGGTTTTTCTTTTTTTACTCTCCAAAC
>JAQQAK010000006.1 GCA_028527945.1 Spirochaetaceae bacterium | reverse complement strand
ATTAGATCCAGAAAAAGCCCCAACTGATTGGGATGATTTTTTAAAGACCTGCGAGATTTTAAAAGAACATGGAATAACTCCAATATCATCAGGTAACAACCGTCCTTTTACAACAGATTTTATAAGAAGAACTCTTGTTTCAGCCTTCTTTAGTTCAGACGAAATCAAAAACTTCTATCAGCAAGGACGAGGCATTGCTTCTGAAGAGTACCGTATAATCATGAACTTTTGTCTGACTTTACGAAAAAATGAATATCTGGATCCAGATGGTATTTTCAGACCATATTTCAACTACAGTCCTGACTCTTTTAAAGACGGTAAATGCGCAATGACGATTGGTCTTTTATCTGATATAGCACACTGGAAAACTTTTTCAGATAATATTGGAAAAGATAATTTAGGATACTTTCCAAACCTTGTTCATCCAAAAATGAAAAATCCTGGAGTGCAGCTTCTACAGAATGCCGGTTTGGTAATAGGAATAAATAAAAACTCTCCGAACAAAGAATTGGCATATAAATATCTAAAAAATATGTATTCAAAAAAATCCCTTTATTTTCTTGAAGATGAACTTGGTATGCTGGTTCCTGTTAAAGGGCAACATCTTCCGGCAGAAGACTATCCAGTTTTGAAAGATATAGAAAAGTCATTAAAGAATACCGGAGTGGACCTTGAACAGTATACAAAATCAACATATATCAGGAATTTGCTTTACCGTTATGACAATCTTCTTTTCAACAGTATGGAAATATCAATTGATGACTATATTCAACGGGTCTACAACAATTTAAAGCTTTTTTAAAAAATAGTATTAAATTTAACACTTTTCAAACAATTAAAAACTCATTTTGGCATTATTTACATAATTTGAGATGCATAGAATTCTGTTTCTAAGACAAATCCCAGCAATTAAAACTGTACAACCTTTTATACCGGGTCAACAAGTAGTAAAAATAATTCAGGAGGAATGAATGAAAAGGAAAATTGGTATTCTTATTCTTTCAGCGGTTTTGTTAAGCAGTTTCAGTCTGTTTGCTAATGGCCAGCAGGAGAATAATGGAAAAAAGGATGACGGCAATAAACAAGTAGAAATTACTGTTTGGGATTTCAAATATAATGAAGAAGTTGTCGGCGGAGCTATGAAGGACATGGATTCACTATTCATGGCATCAAACCCCAATATTGTAATCAATCATATTGCGCAGCCACATGATAATTACTACGAAATATTGGCAGCAGCATTAAGCTCTGGACAAGGACCTGATGTTATTTTGACTCACACTGATCAACGAATATGGAATATGGAAGAATTCCTGCTACCACTTGATTCAAAGATTGCTGAATGGAAAGATGATATGGCAAACACAGCCTGGGCAGCTTGTTCTTCGACTAAAGACAGCAGCAAAGATATCAAACTTGTTCCACTCACAGCACAGGGTGTTGGTATTTACTATAATAAAGCAAATCTTGAAAAAGCAGGTATTGATACATCTTCTGCACCAAGCAATTGGGATGACTTTCTTAATGTTTGTGAACAGCTAAAAAATGCTGGTATAACTCCTATTGTTACAGGAAACAGTGGACAGCCTTTTGGAGTTGATTTTCTTTACAGAGTACTTCTTTCAAACTTTTATGGTGACGGCCTAAAAGGTTTCAGTGATGGAACTGCAAACTTTACTGATGAAGAGTTTGTAGAAGCAACACGTATGATCAAAACTCTTTATACCAAGGGTTATGTTAATGTAGAAAACGCAACAATGCCTTATTTCATGGATGCTATTGAAACATTCAAATCAGGAAAAGGCGGCTTTTTTATTGGTCTAACTTCAGACGTAGCTCACTGGAAAGATTTTGGAGACGCATTTGGATATGAAAACCTTGGGTACATGCCTAACATAAATACACCAAAAGCAAAATACCAGGATAGACAGAGTAATCAAGGAGCAGGTATAGGATTTGCTGTTGTTAAAGCATCAAAGCATCCTGATGAGGCTCTTAAATATATTTACAGCATGGTTCATGGAGAATCAGCTAATCTTTTTCTTACAAGAACTGGAGCTATTGTTCCTAATAAAAACATACCTATCCAGAACGAATCTCTTAAAACTGTTGTTGATTACATGGGCAGCAATGCAGTGCCTGATTTTTACATGCAGCTTGACGCAGCCTTTGGAGCAGAAATGTATAATTACATGCAGTTATTCTTTCTTGCTGATGAAATTTCACTTAATGATTACATCGACAGCCTGCAAAAAGCTTACGAACTTAATCTTTAAACAACTCTCACTTCAGCCGGGGCAAAGCTCCCGGCGTTTATTCAAGGAACAACCAAATGCTTAAAAAAAATACGATACAACAACAGGAAGCAAGAGACGCGTTCATATTACTTTTGCCATTGTTATTACTGATGTTAATCTTCACAGTATACCCTGTTCTTTCCAATTTTTATTACAGTATGACCAAATGGAAGGGATTCGGAACTGCGGAATGGGTTGGCTTCAAGAACTTTGCAAGAGCCTTTCAAGATGTAAAGTTCTGGTATTCGCTAAAAAACCTTGGAATTTTAATATTGTATATTCCAATAGGAGTTTTCATCCCCTTGCTTCTGGCTGCAATTTTGCGGGAGGGTCTGAAGGGATGGCAGTTTTTCAGATCTATTATCTATTTACCAACAATTCTGGGATACGTAATTCTGGGGACTTTATTTAGTGTAATATTCAGTCAAACAGGGCCCATAACAGAACTATTAACCAGATTAGGGTTTGAAAACGCAAATACAATAAATCTTCTTGGCAAGAGTAATTCAGCAATTCACATGATTGCTATATTATTTGTCCTTTTTACAAAGCTTGGGTTTGGAACCATTTATTTTCTTGCGGCAATGAGTTCTATAAGTTCATCTTTATACGATGCAGCTAAAATAGACGGCGCTGGATGGTGGAGGACATTCTTCAATATAACAGTACCAGGAATAAGTTTTTCAGTTCAATTTTTTGTTGTTCTACAATTTATAGAAGTATTCGCAAGAATGTACAGCTTTATCTATACACTCACTTATGGAGGACCAGGTTTTGCTACCTATACTCTTGAGTTTGGTATTTACCGCCAGGGATTTCAGGCATTCAAGATGGGTTATGCGTCAAGTTGGGCAGTAATTCTCTTTGTATGTTGCGCAATAATTGCCGCAGCTCAGATTCGTATTATAAAAAAAGGAGAAATCCTGAAATGAGTAACACCATTAAAATCAATAAATCAACCAAGGTTCTTACATATGCGTTTCTGATAATCGTTACAATAGCAAGTCTTTATCCTATTTTCTTTTCGATAATTACAAGCTTTAAAACTGTACAGGATTATACCTTTAGTAAAACAGCATTCCCGCAAAATTGGGTTCTTGATAACTACTCCTATGTCTTCAGAAATATGGGAATAGCCCGTTATATTTTTAATTCTATAATTACAGTCGGAATAGGATTATTTTTATACATATTCATATGTAATGCTGCGGGATATGCGATAGGAATGCTTAAGTTTAAGTTTAAAATTCCTGTATTTTCTTTTATTTTGTTTTTT
>JAQQAK010000005.1 GCA_028527945.1 Spirochaetaceae bacterium | reverse complement strand
CTCAATGAAGAGATTATGAAAATCTTCTATAAAGAAATATAAGATAAAATTAATTCACCAGATTATTGTGACTTTTTAGCAAAACTTATCGCAGAAGGCGCTATAGCGTTAGATTCAACTGTAGTCAAAGTAAAATGCTCTTTCAAGGAAAAAATTACTGAAGAAATAATAAAAAAAGCAAAATCTTTTGTACAAGAATATAATGGTCAAAATATTGAAATAAAAATATCAGACGGACCTTTACCCTCAAAGCAGGGAATAATAGTAGAAACAGAAAATGGAAGATTATCTTATAATAATCAAATAGAAACACGTCTAAGACGATTTAAAGACGATATCGGGGCTATTATTTTTGAAAGTCTCGAAAAGGAGTAATATCTAAAATGGAAGACAGAATTATTGGGCGTGTTTTCAGAGTTAACGGACCAGTCATAGAAGCTTCTGATATTACAGACGCTATGATGATGGAATTAGTTCGTATTGGTGATGGAAAACTTGTTGGTGAAATAGTGAAATTATCAGGTAATACCGCTGTAGTACAAGTTTATGAAGATACAACAGGAATAAAACCTGGTGATCAGATATATGGAAGCGGGATGCCGCTTTCTGTAGAGTTAGGCCCGGGACTCATCGGAACAATCTATGATGGGATTCAAAGACCACTTGAAGAGCTCTTGGAAGCCAGTGGAGAGTTTATTGCTAAAGGTGTTACAAGACCATCATTAAATCGTGAAAAAAAATGGAAATTCATACCTTCAGATAAAATAAAAATTGAAGACAATATACAAGAAGGTGTTTCAATAGGTTTTATTCAGGAAACTGATAGAGTCAAACATAAAATATTAGTTCCTCCTGGAAAATCTGGAATAATAAAAAAATTTGCCTCAGAAGCTGAATACCAACTTGATGATATAGCTGCTGAAATTGAACTTGAAGACGGAAGTATATTTTCAATGCTGTTCTATCAAAGATGGCCAATAAGAGTGCCAAGGCCTGTTAAAAAACGTGAAGCACTTACAAAACCTCTGGTCACTGGACAGCGTGTAATTGATACATTGTTTCCGCTTGCAAAAGGCGGAACAGTCGCTATACCGGGAGGTTTTGGCACAGGAAAAACCATGACACAGCATGCAGTAGCCAAATGGTGTGATGCTGACATTATTGTATACATAGGATGCGGAGAACGTGGAAACGAAATGACTGATGTTTTAAATGAGTTTCCTCAACTTATAGATCCGCGTACAGGAACCTCTCTTATGGAGAGAACTATTCTAATAGCAAATACATCAAATATGCCGGTTTCTGCAAGAGAGGCAAGTATTTATACAGGAGTTACCCTTGCTGAGTACTATCGTGATCAAGGATATCACGTAGCTATTATGGCAGACTCAACTTCAAGATGGGCAGAAGCTTTACGAGAGCTCGCTGGACGTATGGAAGAAATGCCTGCAGAAGAAGGCTTTCCTGCATATCTTCCAACAAGAATTGCTGAATTTTACGAGAGAGCTGGATATATGACTGTATTGGGTGATGAAGAAGGTTCTGTAACAATTATTGGCGCAGTGTCGCCTCCTGGTGGAGATTTTTCAGAACCTGTGACGCAGCATACAAAGCGATTTGTGCGTTGCTTTTGGGGACTGGACAGACAACTCGCAAACGCTAGACATTATCCAGCTATAAGCTGGCTTGAATCTTATAGTGAATACCTTGATGATGTTGCTCCCTGGTGGGAAGAAAAATCTGGAACACCATGGAAAAAGAACAGAGCTGAAATTATGGAACTACTTCAAAAAGAAGTAAGACTTCAGCAAGTTGTAAAACTTGTTGGTCCCGACGCGCTGCCTGACAGCCAACGTTTTATAATTGAAGTTTGTACACTCTTTAAGAATGCTTTTTTGCAGCAAAATGCCTTTGATGATATAGACAGATACTCTTCAGTAGAAAAGCAGGTTCGCATGCTTGAGATAATTTTACTCTATAACAGAAGAGGCGCAGAAGCAATTAAAAACGGAGTCACAGTTATAAAGCTACGGCATATGAAAATTGTTCAGGATATCTCAAGAATGAAACTTTCAATAGAGAATGATGATAAAGACGGACTAGATAAACTCGAAGTAAGGTTAGAGCGTGCAATGGACAGATTGGAGAGTATTTATGAATAAAGAACTTCTGGCCGGTCGTGAATATTCAGGACTTGATAAAATAGAAGGACCGCTTGTTTATATAAAAAACACACATCCAGTTGGATATAGTGAACTGGTTGAATGTGTAGACAAGGAAGGAAATATTAGAACAGGTATTGTTCTGGATACTTCTGAAGATGTTGTTGTTGTACAGATTTTTGAAGGGACATCAGGACTCACTCTCCCTAATACAAAAATGCGATTTATGGGAGAGCCTCTTTCTGTTGGAGTTTCAGAAAACATGCTGGGACGCGTTTTTAATGGTCTTGGAAAGCCTATAGACGGAGGGACAGCTCCCTCAAGCGAAGAAAACCTGAATGTTAACGGCCTACCTATCAATCCTACAGCAAGAGAATATCCAAGAGATTTTATCCAGACAGGAATTTCTATAATAGATGGAATGACAACTCTAATTAGAGGTCAAAAACTACCTATATTTTCTGGCAATGGATTGCCGCATAATGAACTTGCGGCACAGATTGCACGTCAGGCAAAAATAAACGGAGATAAAACAAATTTTGCGGTAGTTTTTGCCGCAATGGGTGTAAAACACGATGTCGCAAGATATTTTATAAATAGTTTTGAAGAAACTGGTGTAATTGACAATGTAGCATTGTTTTTATCATTGGCAGATGATCCTTCAATAGAACGAACCATAACACCAAGAACAGCATTAACTCTTGCTGAACATTTAGCATTTAATAAAGGAATGCATGTTCTTGTTATTATGACAGATATGACAAACTATTGTGAATCTTTGAGAGAGATTTCAACTTTAAGAGGTGAAATACCTTCAAGAAAAGGATATCCGGGATATTTGTATTCAGATCTTGCTGAAATTTATGAGAGATCAGGCATGTTGAAAGGTTATGAGGGCTCTATTACTCAGCTTCCTATACTTACAATGCCTAATGATGATATTAGTCATCCGGTGCCGGATCTTTCAGGTTATATAACTGAAGGTCAAATAGTTTTTGAAAGGGAAATGAATGGACGTGGAATTTATCCACCTGTTGCTGGACTTCCTTCTTTATCAAGACTTATGAAAGACGGTATAGGCAAGGGGATGACGAGAGAAGATCACCCTCATCTTTCAAATCAGCTTTTTGCTGCATACAGTTATGTAAAAGATGTGCGTAATCTTGCTTCTGTAATAGGAGAAGAAGAGCTGACACCATTAGATCATCAGTACCTTGAATTTGGTGAATATTTTGAAAAGAATTTCGTTAATCAGGACACACATGAAGACAGAACAATAGAACAGACGTTAGACATTGGATGGAAGGCTTTATCAAAACTTCCTGTAGAAGAGCTTCATCGTGTTACAGAAGATGAAATAGACGAGTATTACGACAGATGAAAAAAAATGTAGCCCCTACAAGATCCAATTTAATGAAACTAAAAGATGAGCTTAAGTTCGCAGAACTTGGTTATGAACTATTAGATCAAAAACGTAACATTCTTGTTATAGAACTTCTAAACCTTGTAGATCAAGCAGTTGATTACGAATCAAAGGTTAACGCTTCACTTAATTCAGCCTATGACGCGCTTCAGAAATCTGTATTGAAAATGGGAAAATTAAAAGTAGGAAACCTTAGCGGCGCTGTTGGAATAGAAAATTCAATCAAACTTAAAGAACGCCGCGTTATGGGGGTAAGACTACCTGTGGTCGAAACTGAGTTTAAAGATGACGGACCATATTTCAGCCCTCTTGATACAAGTTTTCTTGTAGAAGAAGCTCTTGATGAGTTTAAAGAATCTTTAAAATTAATGGGGCGTTTGGCAGAGCTTAAAGTTTCTATAATGAGACTGG
This sequence comes from Spirochaetaceae bacterium, assembly GCA_028527945.1. GTDB lineage: Bacteria > Spirochaetota > Spirochaetia > UBA9216 > UBA9216 > Thalassospirochaeta. The sequence goes on along the minus strand of JAQQAK010000005.1, from coordinate 1,431 downwards.
CTCTCGAGGTAAAAAAAACAATACGAAAGGTTAACGCTCTTGAAAAAATTGCGATACCAGACTTAAAAGAAACACTGGATTTTACAGTCAGCAGATTAGAAGAAGCAGAACGTGAAAATTTCATACTTATGAAATTGGTAAAATCGAGGCTTGATAAAAAAGGAGTATAAATATGAACAGTCCAATTAATAAGATTCTTGTTTATATTGACGGCTCAGAGCTCAGCCTGACAGCAGCAATGTACGCTATAACATTGGCTAAAACACTTGATTCAGAACTTACTGCCCTCTATGTTGTTAATACAAGAGCTTTAAATGATCTTGTTTCAGCCAGGATATTTCTTGCTGAAGAAGAAATGGATTATCATAAAGATATTGAACAGGATGCTGAACGTTATTTAAAACATGTTGCTAAACTGGCCGATAAAAAAGAAGTAAGGCTAATAACAAAAAGCCTTTCAGGAACTGTACATCGTGAGATTAAAAACGAGATTAAAGAAAATGATTATGATTTGCTTGTTTTAGGAGGGATATCTAATATAAGAAGCAGAAGAGATGAATTGTTTAATGAAACAGACAGAGCTATGAGATCAGTAAAGTGCCCAGTTCTTATAGTTAAAGATGAAGAATCAGTCTGGGATCTTTATGATAATTTATAAAGAAGAATTTTTAATATAACTTTTTAACTAAAAGGGTGGAACTCATTTAGTTAAAACAATATTATAAAATTATTAGCTAATAGTTAAAAGTGTACTATTAAAGTCAGGAGGAAATTGTGGGTTTTCTTGAATTACTTGATAAATGTTTAATTAAAATACCGCTTGAAGCACATTCCAAGCAGGCTCTTATTGAAGAGCTTCTTGATCTTATGGATAAAAATAAAAAATTATTAGATAGAGAAATGGCATTTCATGACGTACTAAAAAGAGAGGCCCTATGTAGTACTGGATTGGAACGGGGAATTGCAATTCCACATGCCAAAACGTCTTCAGTAGATGATATAGTTCTTGCTGTTGGTATTTCTGAGAAAGGAATAGATTACGATGCTATGGATGGACTTCCTTCATCATTATTTTTCATGATTCTTGCGCCACCAGACAAATCAGGCCCACATGTAGAAGTTTTATCCGACATAGCAAAAATGACAAAATCAGAATCAATGTGTCGTTTATTAAGATCTTCAAAAAACGCGGATGAAGTTATTCAGCTTTTTGAGGATTAATAATTTGAACATGAGGAAATGGAATTGTTAGACCTTCTTCTTTAAATCTTCTCCATATTTCTCTGTTTATCCAGTCGTTAACATCAAGTTTATAGGCTGGATCTTTTAACCATGTATAAAGGCATAAATTTAAGCCTGAATCTCCAAAGCTTTCAAACCTTGCTATTGGAGCAGGCTTTTTTAAGGTATATTTATTTTCAAGAGGAATAT
>JAQQAK010000004.1 GCA_028527945.1 Spirochaetaceae bacterium | reverse complement strand
TTTAGATTTTATTGAATCTATTTTTATGATCAACACAAAAGGAATAATTATAGCTGATACAGCAGATGAATTTATTGGAACAGACATTTCTGAAACAGCCTTTTTTGATGAGCTTAAAAAAAATCCAACTCAAATATACTTGGAACCTAATACAAAAAGAATAGGAGAGACAGACACTTTAGTAGTTTCTACTGGAATAGGTATTTTTGCGGATGGAGAGGTTCTTGGTTATTTTGGAATCAATATTGATTTTACCAAACTTTCAGATGAATATGTAAACAAGAAAAAATATGGAAAACAGGGATATCCATTTATTGTAGATCAAAGAGGCTGGATAATAATGCACCCAAATAAGGACTTACGTCTATCTGATAAGTCAAAAGACGGAGGCGCTGTTGAAAAGCTGTATACAGAAAATAAAGAAAAAGATTTTTTCAGTTATGTTTACCTAGATCGTCAGAAATACCTTAGTTTCTCAAAAACAAAAACAGTACCGTGGTTTATAATTGTTTCTATATATAAAGACGACCTCCTTCATACAGCTGCTATTTTAACAAGAGTCATAGTAGGAATAAGTTTTGTATCACTTATTATTTTATTTATTATTCTAACAATAATAATTCGGGGAGTTGTTATAAAACGAATAACAATTCTTGAATCAAACCTTATAAAAGCCTCCGATGGAGATATCAGCGAAAGAGTTGATCCCAAACATAAAGATGAAATTGGTTCAATCTATAACAGTCTTAATACAATGTTTGATAATTTCGGTGATTTTCTGAATAATGTTAATAGACAAATACAGGATATAAATAGATCCAGCGCTGAAATAGATAACAGTATTTCAGGAGTTTCTGCTGCTATTATTCAAATAGAAAGTAATATAAATATGATCAAAAAGCAGATTCAGGATCAAACCTCAAGTGTAGATCAGACAGCCTCATCTGTAGTAGAGCTGGCAAGAAATATAGAAACATTAAATCATGGCATAGGTGATCAATCAACAAGTATAACCGAATCTTCCGCGGCAATAGAAGAAATGGCTGCCGGAATTGATTCAATTACTAAAACCATTGAAAATGGAACAAAGAGTGTTTCTCAAATGACAACTGCTTCATCCAAAGGGCAGGAATCAAGTGAAGCTGTTAGCCAGGTTATTCAGAAGATTGCTTCTGAATCAGAAGAACTCATGCAGGCAAACGAACTAATATCTAACCTCTCAAGCCAGACAAACTTGCTGTCAATGAATGCGGCAATAGAAGCCGCGCATGCAGGAGACGCCGGAAAAGGCTTTGCTGTTGTTGCAGATGAAATTAGAAAACTTGCCGAAGAATCAGGAACTCAATCAAAGGTTGTAAATACAAACCTGTCTAATATAAAACATTCCATAGACGAACTCCTTGTTGCTTCTAAAGAAAATACCAAAGGCTTTGAAGCGATAGATTCTTCAATCCACAGTGTGAGTGAAATCTTTGCAACTGTAAATGAATCAATGGTAGAACTAAATTTGGGTAGTTCACAGATTCTGGAAGGACTTAACAGCATGCAGAGAATATCCGCAGAAGTAAGTTCAGGCTCTGAAGAAATGAGAATAGGTAACAAACAAATTGTTACTGCAATTTCACACCTGCAGGATATAAGCAGGGTTACTCAGGAAGCTATTGAAGAAATAACAGTCGGCATGAATGAAATAAGCCGTGCAATGGTAGAAGAAGAAACTCTCAGTAAGGGTAACGTTGACAAGATTGCGGCTATTACCCAGGACGCAATGAAATTCAAGACTTAAGTCCGATCTCTTTATAATATTTCATTGCTCCATCATGAATAGGAGCCGCAAGCCCTTGCAGCATATTCTTTTTTGTGAGAACAGCAAGAGCAGGATGTAATTTCTTTAACTCATCAAGATTCTCAAATAACTGTTTTGTTATTAAATAGACAGTCTCTTCAGAAACATCTGTTGTAGTACAAAAACTCGCTCTTACTCCAAAAGTTTTTACATCTTTTTCGTTTTTAACTCCAGGGTAATTTTTAATTTGGATTAAAGATGGAGAATAATATTTATGAGAGGTGTAAAACGAGTCTTTTAATACAATAGGTACAAAATGGACTTTTCTCATTCCGCTGATTGCTTCTTCAAAAGAACCACTGGGATGACCAACAGTATAAAAGTAAGCATCAATTTTGCCAGACTGCAAGGCGATTGCCAATTCTGAAGAAGCTAAAACTGCTGAATTAATATCTTTTTTCCAATCTATTCCGAATGCCCTTAATGTATCTACAGAGTTCTGCCACTGACCAGAACCTTGAGAGCCGATGCTAACAACCTTATCCTTTAAATCTACGACAGATTGTATATTTGAATCATAAGCCGCAACAAAAGTTACAGATTCAGGATGCAGCGCGCAAATTACTCTCAATTTACTCTGAGGGCCAGCATTATACCAATATCCTTCTCCATTATATGCCTGAGAAAGTCTGTCCGACTGAACTAACCCAAAAGACAGCTGCCCATTTACCATTCCGCTTACATTAGCAACTGAGCCACCTGTGGATTCTGCTGTCAGCCGGATCCTAAGCTCATCAGTTTTTTCATTGACAATTTTACTAATTGCTTCGCCTGCCGGATAATAAACACCAGAAAGGCCTCCAGTTCCAATATTACCAAAGAAATCGCCATTTTTTCCTCTTGAATTGCTACATGAACATGTCAGAGAAATAAAAATTAAAATTGAGTAAATAAGGGTTCTTTTCATATATCTTATTGCCGCCTTTCTTGGCTATTTATTTTCCAAGAGACAAATTCATTAATGTAATAATGTTATGATACAAGCCGTTACAAAGCAAGAATACCATCTTTAAAAATATATTTTTATAAGCCTTTATCATTAATTATATTTAAACAGTAATGATTTTATATTATAATTAGTGCATTATATTTCATATTAGATTAAAATGTAAGCGCTTAACATAATATAGCAGATAATATTTTGTTTTTAAAGCATTACTGATTTTAAGCCATTTTTATGTTAGATGAATCAGCTTGTGAAGCGGATAATTTTTGAATTATGTGTAACGATATAGCAAAACAAGTTGTAATCCATTCTTCATCTATATCATAACTAATTAAAATCTAAAAAATTAAGCTACCTGCCAAAGCTTATAAGTTTAATATCTGCGATAGAGAAAAAATAAGGAAGAACTATGAGAAAAATATCATTTAAAATTCTAATTCCTGTAAGTATAGCCATATTCTTAAGCTTTAGCTTTATAACTATTAGCATTTCACAACAAGTAGATACTTCACTTAACAAAACAATAAATGAAAGTTTTGAATATGTCATAAATGAAATTATCACTCAGATTAAACAAAGCAACAATTCCGT
>JAQQAK010000003.1 GCA_028527945.1 Spirochaetaceae bacterium | reverse complement strand
TCAAGTTCTTTTATTTTAGAAAGTGTTATATCTGTTTTTTTTGAGAGGCCTTTAGCTGTTTTCTCTTCTTTTATGTTTAAAAACCCCTTGCTTGCCCAAAAAATTATTAGAGATGTGATATCTCTATCATCAACTTTTCCTGTAATCACATAACCTATTTCTGCCGGAGTCATTCCCTCTGGCGCATTAAATTCTGTTTTTGGGGTAATTTTTTTATCTCTGCCCAAAAACAACCAGAGAATAAAGCTTCCTGCGAGAACTAATAAAAATAGCGGATATCCTAATATCGAAAAAAGAAGGTAGCCTTTGGGGCGATGCTTTTCTGCTCCTGTCCAGTACCCCTCCGGTAAGGGTAATGTGATTGTTAGATCATCATAATTATTAAGGATTTTGGTGCTTTCTCCTGTTATTGTATTTCCTTCGATGAGCCATTTTAGAGCGGAGCCGTTTTTTAAGTCAGTTTTACCTGATGTAAATTCTATCTTGCTTTTGTCAAATTCTTTGGGCATAGCAATCTGAAAATTAACTGAATTAATTGTCGTATCCCATTGAGGATCTATAATATCAAAGCTGAATATGTCTTTATCTGTAAAATTATCGGCTCCAACATTGTAAATGTAGGAAATTGTATAGCGGACTTTACCATTGACATATTTATCTACAGAGCCAATTTTTATCGTAGTGAAATCACTTTTGTGTTCAAGTGTAATATTGTAACCCGGAACCATAATTCCGCTTATAACAACGGGCATATTATCAAATGTTGCCGGTATTTTTTTATAAATACCATGACGGTGGGTTTTAAAGTTAACATCAATGATTTCAGTTATTTCATAAGAATTATTTTTTAGTACATTCATATTCACTTGGTAGTGATCTATCGTAAAGTATTCATCTGCATAAATTAAAGTTGAAGCAAGGCAGAGCATAAGGGCAACAAAAAATAAGAATCTTTTTTCCAATTGAATCTCCTGTAAAAATACATATCTTAAATGGTGGGGGCTCAATACCCGAAAATTTTTATCTTTTTTTGTTATAGGAGCTTTGTTCTAAGTTCTTTTGAGTTTTGAACGACTCTCATAAAACTTAGTATACAGATAGATAAGAATAAATTCTATGCGGGCTTATTCAAGTTTGACTATTTCCCACTTTTGTTCTAATTCTTTTGATGTTTTTATAAAGGATTCTTTTACATCTGTTCTTACCTTTTCTATAAAGTCACGTCTTCCAAGGCCTTTTTTTGAATTATCTGAATAAATTATTGGTTCGCCTGCTATTAAAACTGCTTCTGTTCCAGATGGAGTTGAGCGTTCGCTAATTTCTCCACCAGAAGCTCTGTTTATTACATCTAAAAGATTTAAAATAAACTCGCAGCCTCGTCCCGCAGAGAAGGGGGGAGTTATATAAGACATATGAATATACTCAAGCACATCGACAATTCGCTCATACCTAATATATACTTCTGCTTTTAATGCGGAGAAATCAAGAAGGGCTCTTTTAAAGCTTGGACAAAGTGTAGGATTTTCTTCAGTATAAAATGCCTCGTGGCCGGAATATCTAATTTTAAAGAGTCTATCAGAATCAGAGCCCTGCTTTATAATTTTAGCTTCTTTTTCTGCTTCTGTTAAAAGTGTCTTACATAGTTTTCTTATTCGTTTTTCAATCTCTTCTGGTGAAGACGTGTTTTTATTTTCTGGTGGAAGAATGCCGCATAAGGGTTCAAGCAGTGAAATCGTTTTTTCCGCAGCTTGGCAAAGTAGAGGATGTAATTTGCCTTTCTCTTCTTTTTCAAGAATTATACCCGTCTTTTTTTCCCATTCAAAAAGTTTCTCTTTTATGAATTTTTCAGGATTGTTCCCGTATCTATACCCCATCCCTAGAGGAACTATTCGTACTGGTTTTCCACTATCAAGCCCCCAGTTTACAAGTGATGATATTCCCTGAGCAATATCAAAGCAATTATACATATGATAAACAACCTGTTCTTCCGGAGCTAAGGCTAATGGAAATGGGCCGTCTTTCATTTCTTTACGCAGAATGGATAGAGCTTCTTTATTTCCATTGTGAGCTTGAACCGGAACTGCACCAATTTTGGGGAAAAGCCATTCTGTTATTGGGCCTGCCCAGTTTGGAACATCTCGGCCATAAAGAACTCTTAAATGACTTATTCCTCCATTTCTTTCTATTTTTTTTCGTAAGGGGTTTAAAAATGAATACATTAAAAGCGGTGGATCTTCTTTTGCCGCATGTCTGAATACAAAAATCAGTCTTTCTTCTTTGTTGCTGAATTTGTGCATGGCCTCTATTATTCTTTCTTCGTTTATAAAACTAACTTTGGAGAGGCCTTCGACATATTTTAGATAAAATCTTCCAATAAGTATTAGAAACTTTCGTACAGAGTTTTTAAAGTCAGGATAAAGGAAGCCTCTATCCTGTACAGCTCTCCGTACAGGTAAGAACTTTTTCTTATTCAGCAATTATTTTATCTCCTGAAATCTGCCTCTGATATCATTTTATCATAGTAGCTTTTACTTATTGGATAAAAATATAGAAAAATTATTCCGGCAATATAAAAAATTGCCGGAGCAGGGCCGCAAATTATTTTTATACCTGTTATCGTTTCAGGAGATGGAATTGTGTCTGGAATATAATGAAAGAATGCAAGAATCCAGCCGCTGAGAGCAAGTGCTATAGCCTGACCTATTTTGCTCATGAAGGTCCACATACTTGAAAAAACGCCTTCTCGCCTTACTCCATTATGCGTAATTGAGTCATACTCCACTACATCTGGTAAAATAGAGTGCGGCATAACATAATGAGTAGAAAACCCTGTTCCGGCTAATGCCATAATTATACAGGCTCCCCATACTCCAACAGATTCTCCTGCAAGAGAAAAGACTAATACTCCTCCGGTCATTATTGTCATCCCAATTGCGTAACACCATTTTTTTCCTATCTTTTGAGAGATTTTAACCCAGAAAGGAATAAAGATTAGACTTGATGCTAAAAGGAATACTAACGCAATCTGAAACATGCCTTCATTGTGAAAAAGGTACTTAAAATAGTAGACAAGTGCTCCCTGAACCATTGATGTACCAAGAATAAAAAGTGACCAGGGAATTAATGCTAAAAGAAAAACCTTGTTAGTTAGGGCTTCTATATATGTTTTAAAAAAGCCTATAGAGCTTGGCATCTCTGTGTGTTCAGGTTCTCTGATGGCCCAGACTGTTATCATTGAAGTTATTAAAAGAACTGCTCCTTCAAAATACCCTACAAATTTCCAACCGAAGACAGTTGAATCAAATAAACCAACTATAGGAAGCGCTGCTCCAGCTCCTATAAAAGTGCCAACAACAGCAAAACTCATACGGTATCCGTTAAGAATAGTGCGTTGATCGAAATCTTGTGTTAATTCAGGTAGAAGTGCTGTATATGGAATATTTATAAGTGTATATGCTGTGTTAAGAAGGCAATACATTACTGTGAAGTAAATGAACATTGAAGATTGTTCAGTGAATCCAGGTTTTGTGAACATTAACCCCATAAAAAAAAGCGCGATAATAGAGCCAACAAACATATATGGACGACGTCTTCCCCATTTAGATCTTGTTCTGTCAGAAAGGTATCCGGTTGCAGGATCTGTTATGGCATCCCAGATTTTCCCAATCATGAGAACAGTACCTGCTAAAGCTGGTGAGAGTCCTGCAATATCAGTTAAGAAAAACAGGAGGTAAAACCCTATCATCGTAAAAAATAAATTGCCGCCCAAGTCTCCTATGCCAAAGCCCCATTTTATTCGACGGGTTAATTTCTCCATTAGCCAACCTCCATAAGTTGTTCATTTATAAAAAAACTCAATTTTTTGAGTTTTTTTATAAATGTATTCTAATCTGGTTTTGCTAAGGTAGCAATTTTAATTTATAGATGAAGAAAATTTAACAACTTGTTATACTCTATATAATTCCCTAATGTTGTGAAATTTTCTTCAAAGCCTATTTATCTTTTTTCAAGAGCCATCATTTTGTCAATTCTGTTTTGGTGTCTGCCTGCTTCAAAATTGTTATCAAAAAAGGCGTTCAACATATCCTCAATATTATCTTTATATTCTATACGGCCGCCGAAAGCTATAAAATTCGGATTATTGTGTTTTTTTGTCATCTCTGCAGCATAAGAGTCTTGAGGCAGAGCGCATCTTATTCCTTCAACCTTGTTTGCTGATATAGAAATACCAATGCCTGTTCCACAGCACAAAATGCCGTAGTCATAATCTCCTTTCAGATATTCTGCGCAGGCTTTTTCTGCGATGTCCGGGTAATCTACTGAATCTTCAGTATCAACTCCAATGTTAACGCATTCAAAACCTTTTGAAGTAAGATGATTTATTATCTTTTTTTTAAGCTCGACTGCGCCATGATCATTTCCAATTATAATTTTCATGCAAATCTCCCTTTTGTCTTATGAGAGTATTAAATTTAGTTTAAACAAGGTGTTTTGTCTATATAATTTTTAATAGCATAGCATTTTCTACCGATATTATTTCTATGAAACGTTTTGGATTTCTATGTTTTTTTATAATGTCTTTTTCTGTTGTGTATATATATGCTCAGGATATGGCTATATATCCGGAGGATATAATTATAGAGCAAAGTCTTGATGGCGGTTATGATCTTTGGATCAGAAAAAAGCCGGGTATAGAATCTGTTCTTATTACAGAGTCTACAGAAGATCCTACACACAAGGCTGCTTCATATGCTTTAAGAGCCAAAGAGTATAATCCTTATAATGGTGACGAAAAACGTCTTTTGAATGGTGAGTTCATTGATCCAGCAAAAAGGCTTTATTCTTTAATAGATTCAACTCCAGAAGAAAATCCTGTACTGGGTTCAGCTTTTAAAATATTTATTCCATATACTGTTGTTTACGGTTATCCCTGGGAACGTAATGGAGAAATCCTTGTTGTTGACGGTACTTATCTTAGTATAAGAGCATTTGGCGCAAAGTATGCTAATTATTCCGAAGGCTATAAAGATAATCCGTTTATTCTTTCTGTAGAACAAAAACCTATGGAAGGTCCTCCCGATGGTAATTATATGGCTGAAACGGTTTCTTCATATAAAGAGATTGCTGAAGAAGGTCGAGGTCGTGCTATTTACTGTAAGGGACAGGATGATCTTATCAATGTTCTTAGAGATATATTGGATGAAGTGAAAGGGAAGAATCTTGATTTGGTTCTTGCTCTTGATACCACCGCCAGTATGAAGGACGATATTCCTTGGTTAAAGAAAGAACTTGTTCCGCTATTACGTGAAAAAACTGCCGGATATACCAATTTTAGATTTGGAATGGTTTTGTATCGCGATTACCGTGAAGAGTATATAACCAGGGTTAGACCTTTTCAGGATAATTTAGATGGAATTCAGTCTGTTCTTAATAGAACAAAAGTTCTTGGGGGTAGGGATATTCCAGAAGCAGTTTACGAAGCCCTGTATGATGGCATTCATGCCTTTAACTGGGCCGCAAAAGATCGTAAACTGATTCTTATAGGAGACGCTCCTCCACATGAAAAAGCGCGTGGGCATGTAACCAAAGAAATGGTTTATAAAGATGCCGCGGCAAATGATATAGAAATTACTTCCATTATTCTTCCGCAGTAGGATTATTATCATCTGCTGCTATGTCTTTATCAGCAGCAGGTGGCTCTTCAGGCTTATCTCCATTTTCAATTTTATCAATAATCTTCTTTGCAAGGACTTCCGGCCAGGCTGGAAAAATCTGAGCTTCCGGCAGTTTATATTTTTCTAAAAGTTCGTTAAATAATTGTAAAGCTACTTCATCTTCACCTTTTTTATAATGAAGAAAAGCTATTTCATACTCAGCTTCTACAATTAAAAGCGGTTCGTCTGGATAGCGGGATATAAATGTTTCATAATAAACAATAGCTTTGTCATAATTGTTGAATTCTGAAGACGCTTTTTGCGCTTCAACAAAAAATTCTCCGGGAGTCATTCCTTCAGGAATTTCAACATCAGTAGTTTTGCATGAACTCAAAACCACTGCTAGTAAAATTATAGCAACTGTGAATCTTTTCATACAGGCATTCTAAGATTAATTAGAACCTGTGTAAACCTCATCCTTGATAGGTAGTGTCTTTTTTAAATCCTTTATAAAGTCTTTAGGATTTCCCATCGGTTCATAAAATTCACATGAATCAGGGCTTCTTCTTGCTACTGTAAAGTACTTATAAACTTTTTCTTCTCCGAGTTTCTTTCTCCACATACCTGCCGCACATCTAACTCTTAGACAGTATTGGCTTCCTGAACCTGTATTAGATCTAATTAGTTTGCAGTTAGCACAATTGGCACAATAAATTTTATTTGTGTCTACATCAGCCTCATTTATTTGAGTATTGATTACTTCTGTTGTTTGAGCGGAACTCATGGAACCCTCCATTAATTATTAATTCTCATTTAATAATCGACATTTTTGCTCTTATTATTTAGTGTTTGGCTAATGATTATTCACACGGAAGCACAATATCTGTATAATTTATCCGTGATTGCTACAATTGTTAACTGTATAACTGTTTTTGTTGGTTCTTTTATTGGAATCAAATTTGCCGGAAAATTGACTGAAAATTTAAAAGAAGTTCTTTTTCTTTGTATTGGCCTTATTTCTTTTGTTATTGGGATAAGAATGTGTTTTGAGTATACCAAGACTCTTTATGTTGTTTTGTCGCTTACAATTGGAGGCCTTGTCGGATACTTGCTGGACATAGACGCTGCTATAATGAAGTTTGGTAGTTTTCTTGAACGTATATTTGTCAAAAAGAAAGATTCCAGTAATAATAATTTTGCGCATGCTTTTTTAAATGCTTCTGTTCTATTTTGTGTTGGAGCCATGACTATTGTTGGCTCTATAAGAGCCGGAGTTTCAAAGGATTATGAACTTATTTATACTAAATCTATAATGGATGGAATCTCAGCTGTCATCTTTGCCGCAGGAATGGGTGTTGGAACGATTTTTTCGATTATATCTATTTTAGTGATTCAAGGTGGTTTGACATTGCTTGCAATGGCCGTTGGAGATTTTATTCCTGCTCTCGTTATTTCTGAAGTCTCTGGCCTTGGCGGTATAATGATTATAATGATAGGCCTTAATCTCCTTAAGATTAAAGAGATTAAGACAGCTAATTTTCTTCCGGCATTGGTCTTTGTTGCCGCTTTTGCAGCTCTTGATCCATACCTGTCTGGAATTATCGGCTGAGTTAGTCCGCGAACTCCTCATGCTCGTCTACAATTCCAATACAGACTGCTTTGCCGCTAATTCCGTCTATATTCTCTATTGAATTGATTGCTTTACTTATATTGCCTTCTTTGGTGCTGTAAGTTGTTATAACAATAGGAACAAGTGAGTTGTTGTCTTTTACTGTTTCTTTTTGCAAGGCTGAGGCAATGCTGATATTGTGTTCTGCAAGAATCCCTGAAAGTTTGCTTAGTACTCCCGGCTTATCTTCGACCATAACTCTTATGTAGTATTTGCTCTCAAAGTCTTCTACAGGAAGCTGCTTTGCTGGCTTTGTAAGATCTGGCCAGATTCCCATTGTATCAAACTGAATCTTTGTTATTCCCATAGCGCAGTTGATAATATCAGAAACAACTGCTGATCCTGTAGGAAGTCCACCTGCTCCGCGTCCGTAGTACATTGTGTGTCCCACATTGTTTCCGTATACACTCATGGCGTTAAAAGGCCCGTTAACCCATGCAAGAGGGTGTTCTTGTGATATGAACGCTGGTGCAACCCGAAGGCTGAAACCGTCATCCTTTCTCTGGGCAATAGCAAGAAGTTTTACAATGTAACCAAGTTCAGCTCCATATTTAACATCGGTCAAATCGAGAGTATCAATTCCCTGAACAGATAATTCTGAATATTCAATATGTTCTCCGAAAGCCAAAGCTGACATTATTGCGAGTTTATGAGAAGAGTCTCCGCCTGTTACATCTAATGTAGGATCTGCCTCAGCAAGGCCGTCCTTCTGTGCCTGTGCCAATGCATCAGAGTAGCTCTGACCTTTCTGAATCATTTCTGTAAGAATGTAATTACAAGTTCCGTTAACAATTCCATAAAAAGCGTCTATTCTGTTTGCGGAAAGGCCATCACATAGTGCCCTGATAAGAGGAATTCCGCCTCCACATGAAGCTTCAAAGCCTATAGCTGTGTTATGTTCTCTCGCGGTTGCCATTAGCTCCGTTCCATGTAGGGCTAGAAGAGCCTTATTGGCTGTTACAATTTGTCGTCCGGCTTTTAAAACCTTCTCCGTAATGTCTTTTGCAATTGTTGTGCCGCCAATTGTCTCCACGCAGATTTCTACCTCTGGATCTTCAAGAACCTTATTGAGGTCAGACTGAAAAAGCGAAGAATCAAAACCAAGCTCCTGTGCCCGGCTGAAATTCAGATCAACAATGTATTTTAGATTGAGATCGATGCCTGTTTTTTGTTTTAACAGCTCCCGATCCTTTATCAGTATTTTTGCTGTTGAACCGCCAACAACTCCGCATCCAATTACAGCAATACCGATTTTTTTAGCAGACATTACATCCTCCTGAGAAATAAAATATTTTAAGATCCTAGACGTAATGAGGTGATTGGGTCAAGTAACGATTAGATAAAATGCTCTTTTTTTGTACGTTTGTTATAAATAAACTCTTACTGTAAAATAAGATCTTTATAAAAAGAAAGACGGAGCCTCTTTAAAAACAATTATTTTTTTAAAGAGGCTTTGAAGATGAATTTACTCTCCGTAAATAATTTTTGCAAAGCTGTATACCAAGGCAGAGTTCCAGTTTATAGCTATTTCATTTGTACTGTAACTCTGAAAATGATCTACCCAGCATTTCATTGGAGGTTTGCCGCTTAGAAGGTTTTCCGCAAAAGGATCCTGCAGCCCCTGATCTGGCCCTCCTACAAGCATTCCTTCCATTACTTGCTCTTTTGCAACTGATGGTCTGTGATGAGGCTGTTGTGGACTGGCCGTTCCAAAACCTGTTACGTAGCAAATTCCCATAGGATTGTTTCCCAGAACATAATCAAGATGAGATCTTGCGGCTCGCTTGTATTTCTCTTTTCCACTCATATCAGCGGCAATAGATAAAAGATGCGCGCGGTCAAGAATATAGCCGTTACTTCCCCAGACAAAATTATCATAGGCTATTCCATAACCTGATTTGTTTAAAGCTGTATCAGCGTATTCTTCTGCTACAGATAAAACCGCTTCTTTTACTGATTTCACAAATTCTTTATCTTCAATATGGTCTGAATTCTTTAATATAATTTCGTCTCCATAACCTTCCATTTGCTCCCAGCCGAATTCAGACTTCCATTTATTTTTTCTAAGCTCTTTTGCTTTTTCTATATAACTTTGTTCGCCTGTGGCTTCAAATAATGCGGCGGCAGCAAAGTAACGTTCGTCTTTATCATAAGGATCTCCGTATTCGCCAGTCATTACAGTTGAAGGGTTTTTAAAAGTTTCACTGCCGTGTGTCTCTAAATAGTTCCATGCTTTTTTTGCGGCTTCAAGGCATATATTTGCAAAATCATTGTTATCGGTTTTTAAATAGGAATATGCCATTGCCATTATTCCGGCAAAATCTGCTGTAGCGGGTGTTGATACCGGGCATATAAAAAGTGGTTCTGTTTCCTCTTCCGGCATTACAAAGCCTGGAAAACCCTTACATGTTATTTTATGATAGACTCCTCCATCTTCTCTTTGCATTTTCAGCATCCAGTCAAGTTCCCATTTTGCTTCAGATATAAGAGTTTGATTGTCAAAATTATCTTTGCTTGCTTCCCATGCAAGAAGCAAATCTGCTGTAGCCTTTGCTCCTGTTACAATATAGCGTCCGTAATCTCCGGCATCGTGCCAGCCTCCATCAGCTTCTTTGTAATCATAAGTTCCTATTATACGAGCTTGTCCTTTATGGCATTCTTCGTGTCCAAAGACAGGATCTTCAACCTTGAATCCGCAACGTTGTAAATAAAAGAAGTTATAGGAGGCTTTAAAAATATTATCATATACATTCTCTGCTACAGAAAAAATGTAGCTGTTTTCTCCATCTACTGAAAGTGTATATTTACCTTCTTCTTTCAGATTAGAAAAGTCAGCTTTTGATGTATATTCTCCTGCTAATTCATCACGCCTTGCTGATTCAAGTTTTCCTCTAAGTACCGTTTCTCCAGATTCATTTAGAATGCTGAAGTTTTTTATGTTTTCTTCTACGGTAACGAATCCGATTTTTATATCATTTGGTCTGTATCCAATCTGGTTAGTTTTTATCATTGGTGTTTTGTTTTCCTCCGGGGTGATATTATTATTAAGTATCAAAGATACTTCCGAAATAGTTACGGTTACAGGCAGTTTGCTGTCTC
>JAQQAK010000002.1 GCA_028527945.1 Spirochaetaceae bacterium | reverse complement strand
ATTAGCCAAATTGATGAGTTCTTGTAAAGTTGTGAGTATCTTATTCGTCCATTATTTTCCATACTCTCAGAAGATGGTTTTCTTTTTGAAAAGTACCATAATCCTACATCATTATCTTTTAGCAAGATTGTAGGAAAAGATTTTCCGTAACTTCCGTTTAAGGCATATATAGAGGATTCTCCATTTGGAAATGTTTCATCGTTGTATTTCTCAAAAAGTTCATCCATTCCTTTTTTATAATACTTGTCACTCTTTTCTTTATGTAATTTAGCGTATTCACTATATTTTATAGGTAGCTCTATCCCTTCTTCTTTTAGATCGTAATTAAAGTCTTTTCTCAAAAAGTCACTAAAGGTTGAAAATCCAAAATTCAAATTAACATGAAATAACGCCTCACTATCTTTTACTTCCGATATTGGTAGTGAATAGCAAAAATCATCTTTCTTAGAAATTACTATACCTAATGCTTCTCCTTTTTCGTTGAGTAAAGGTCCTCCGCTGTTTCCTGGATTTGTCATAATTGAGCTTTTAAGGTAATCCCATTCACCGTTCTCGCTTTCTGCTTTTTTATCGAGAAGTATACCATCTCTGATTACGATTCCTTCTCCTAACGCATTCCCAGCTGTATAAATTTTTGAATTAAATTCGTAATTTGTATTAATATCCAACCATTTATCAAAAACTTTATCCTTAACAGAAAATAGTACATAATCTTTACTGTTATTGGTCGAATAAATTTTGTCTATTTCGTAAATATTTTCTGTTTTCTTTCCATTTTTATCTATTCGTTTTTCTCTAATAAAACGTTTTTTGTATATTTTTGAATCAGAATATAAATTCAAAACGTGGCTGGCTGTTAAAAGTTTATCTTTTGATATGGCAAAGGCTGTCCCTATAGATATATAATCATCATTCCTATAGTTTATATCAAGTAAATCCATAGGAAGTTCTTTTTCGTATTCTACATTAGAATTTTCCTCATCACATTTTAGCAATACCACTTCATAACAGCATTTTGTTACATAGTTAATTCCATCAATCGAAGATAGTTCATGTGATGTTGCGCATCCGCAAGCAAACAAAACAACAGCAAAAATAGGAATGATTTTTAATAATATATTTTTCATAGCAACTCCATAAAAATATCAATGAGTTCCTCTAAAACCTGTGGATTATAGAAGTCTGTCATAGATGTGTTAATGTCTACTTAAGTAAATAAGTTGACTTTGATTATAAATGATAGAAAAAGCTATGAGTACTGTCAATCAAAATTTTTAAGAATAATATATTCATCGTGTTTTCAGGCTGTAATCTCAAAACTATCAAAAAAGTTTCAGCTGTTTATCATCTTCCTTTTCTGCTTTTTTACTGTTTGAGTTCTTTTTTTTGTACCCTTTCTGCGCCTGATACCTTGAGGAATGCCTTTCATAGTTATCACCCCGTATAGCAGCTCCCATCACTGTTTTGCCGCCCCATTTGTAAGAGTTTTTCCATTCTTGCTCAATTAATTTGTTAACGTCAGCATCTGGCGAGGATGTTGATTCTATATAACGTGTAAAGCGATCGAGATTTTTTATACCGCTGAGTTTTTCAGAATTACCTGTTTTAGCTTTATTTAGAGCCTTCCTTACAACAGAAATGCTCTTGTCGTATATTTTTACCGGGACAGGTGATGGATGCCCGTCTTTTCCGCCGTGGGCAAATGAGAACCGGGCAGGATCTGTAAATCGGCTTGGCCCACCGTAGATTACCTCACTTACAAGAGCCAGTGATTGTACTGTTCTTGGTCCAACACCCTGCATAAGAAGGGCCTCGCTAAAGCTGCTGAAGTCCTTGTCCCAGGCAGCGGCAAGGACTGCGCCGAGTCGTTTGGAAACTACATCTTCCGGTTTTACCTCATGATGAGATGGCAACACAATCCGTCTGGCGCGCATTAGAGAATCAAGCTCTCTTTGCTGTCTGTCCGGGTGTTCGTTCATAAAATCAAGAATACCGCTTCGGTTTTTCTCTGCGCGGCTATCGCTCAGATTAAGAAGCTCTCCCTGAAAAGGCCCTACAACTGCCGCGTGCGGATCATCAAAGAAAGAGGTAAGTTCTTCAGAATGCCAATGATACCGGCGTGCTGTTCCTGTTTGTTTATTCATCCCTTGCTGAATTACTGCCCAATGGCCATCCTTTGTAATTACAAAATTATGAAGATATATCTGAAATCCGTCTTGAAGGCATGAATTATCAATTTTTGCAGTTAGACGACTTGTTCTTGTAAGCTCTTCACCTGAAAGTCCGTTCTGCATGGAATATTCAATAAGTTCCTGCGGTGTTTGTCTTGAATATTTCCCTCTGCCTCCCAGAATTGCCAATCCAAGTTCTTTGCTGATAGGGGTTATTCCTCTCTGAATTGCCCTCATTACCGACGTTGTTATTCCTGATGAATGCCAATCCATGCCAAGTACAGCACCAAATGCCTGAAACCAACATGGATCTGACAGTCTTCGAAGGACTTCATCTGTTCCGTTTTCTATAATTATTGCCTCAATCATAGCTGTCCCCAGTTTCATCATTCTATCCGCAAGCCATGGGGGAACTGTTCCATAATGGAGGGGCAGATCTGCGCTGCCGCTTCGTTTCATGTGAATATTATAGTATTAGTAGAACACTTCAGTCCATAAATTAAGTCAGAGAAATGTAGATGCTTTCTGTTTGTCGGGAGTGTTAATTTGCCCTGTGAAAGTGTTTTTGTTGCTTATTCTCACGCTCTTATTCCATTTCAGAAAAGCACCCAAAGATCATTAACAAGACAAGGATTTTCAGTATATAGCTGAGAATTAGATGGTTCCATAAAGAATTCAATATCGATAAGATGATTATAATCGAAAGGGATTTAAGTCTTTGGTTAAAGCCGCTAAAATGATGGAATTCTAAAAGCTTAGATATATTGATTTGTAGTGTTTTCCCCAAGCTAAAGAGGAGTTCTTTTGAAATATAACAAAATAGCCGCAATTTATGATTTACATGCCAACTATGCAGCAATTGAAGCAGTACTGAAAGAAATAGAGCATATTGGCGTTGATTTATTACTTATTGGCGGAGATGTCATTTCTGGCCCTTTGCCTAATGAGTCATTGGATTTACTTAAAAGAAGCGGACTTCCTTCAGAATATATTTTAGGAAATGCTGAATCAGATGTCCTAAATAACCTGTCTGGACAAAAAATAAATGGGTTATCAGCAAGAGCAGATGAAGAAGCTATCTGGTTGACAAATGTTTTAAGTAAGGAAAATATAGAATGTATTTCAAACTGGCAGCAAAGAGTATCTGTTGAGTCCTGCAATATGGGGCAAATATTGTTTTGTCATGGCTCTCCACGAAGTAATCAGGAGGTTTTTACGCCTTCTACAACAAATACAAGGTTAACAGAAATATTCAAAAATACAGCAGAGTCAATAGTTGTTTGTGGTCATACCCATATGCAGTTTGAATTAAAACTTGATAATCTTCAAATAGTAAACGCAGGAAGTGTTGGTATGCCTTTTGGTGAAATGGATGCTTGTTGGCTATTAATAGATGAAAAGTTCAATTTTATGCATACAAAATATGATGTAAATAAAGCCTCGTATTTGGTGAAGAACTCTGACTATCCTTATGCTGAGAGTTTTATAGAAAATAATATTGTTACTACACCTGAAATTTTAGATATGCTTAAAATTTTTGACCAAATCGAAAAGACGCAAACAGGAAAATTTACAGCTTGTTGACTCAAATAGTTGTTCAAATTTAATGTTTAAGAATACTTTTTAAAAGTGTCGCTACTGCCTATAATAAAGCCGATGTAATTATTGTAAGGTGGTCGAATGAGTAATTTACCTTCAAATGCTGATTTTATAAATTTGACACCAGAAAATCTGGCTAATGAGCATTTATGCTGCATCATCCGCAGTAAAAAGCCTCATTCTGGAGTTGAAGCAAAACGGCAGTGGCTTTCTGAGCGGTTAACTGAAGGTCATGTCTTTAGAAAATTAGATGCGTCAAAGGCTGTGGTTTTTATTGAATACGCGCCCCTTGAGACGGCTTGGGTTCCTGTTATTGGGAGCAACTATTATTATATCTATTGTCTATGGGCATCAGGCTCATACAAAGGCAAGGGGTATGGAAAAACTCTGATGGAGTTTTGTATATCGGACGCTCAGAAAAATAAGAAATCAGGAATTTGCATGCTTGGGGCTAAAAAACAAAAATCGTGGCTTAGTGATCAAGGTTTTGCCAAAAACTATGGTTTTAGGGTAGTTGATACTACCAGTAATGGATATGAACTGCTCGCGCTCTCTTTTGACTGCATAATGCCAAAGTTTGCAGAGAGCGCAAAAAAAGAGAGAATTGATAATCAAGAGTTAACTATTTATTATGATATGCAATGCCCCTATGTATTCCAAAATATCGAGAAAATAAAGCAATATTGCGAAGAGAATGATATTCCCTTATCTTTACTTCAGGTAGATTCACTGCGGAAGGCAAAGGAGTTACCCTGCGCTTTTAATAACTGGGCTGTCTTTTATAAAGGTAACTTTGAAACCGTTAATTTATTGGATGTCACCTATCTGAAGAGAATTCTCAAAAAATGAAGAAAAGTAGTTATGACTTCGTTCAGCTGTGATGTTATAATATCGTAAGGTTGAGAAGCTCATATGATAGAGATTAGACACGCTAATATTGCTGAAAAAGAAAAGACGTATAAATGGCTGTGTCTGTCAGATACTACCCAAATGCATATGGGAGAGCCTCATTATCCGGAAAGTCCAATTCCTGACTGGTCTCAGTTTCAAGATGATTTTGAAGACTTTTACTACCTCGAAAGTGGAAGGCAAGAAGGCTCAGTGATGATTATTCAAAACGGGGAGGACGAGATTGGATGTTTATGTTATGCCTGTTTTCATTTAAAGCCTGATGCCGCTGAACTGGATATATGGCTGAATGAAAAAAAATATTGTGGAAATGGATACGGGCCGCAAGCTCTTAAACTTCTTATAAAATATTTAACTGAAACACAAAAGACTAAAAGATTTTTAATCAGACCATCAGAAAAAAACATTAGGGCAATAACCGCGTATGAAAAAGCAGGTTTTAGTCGAAGTGTTGATAAAGAAAAAACAATCAAGGAATATTTAGAAAATGAATATGTCGATGACTATGGTGAAGGTGATTATGGTTTTGAAAATACGGCAGTTCTGATAATGGGAGAGTTAGTTTGATAGATTCAAGAGATAAATGGAAAGATGATTTTAAAGAGTTTAAATCATTATTAAAGAAGCCAAAAGATAATTTTGACAAGATAATGTCTTTATCTATAGGGCTACACGCTTTCACTCATGAAACTCCTGAAAATGAACAGAGAGAAATACCTACCTATGAGGATCAACTCTGGCAGGAGAACGCAGATTTCACAAAGATTACACCCCAGAAAATTTACTCCGCGGCCTGGCATGTCTGGCATTCTGCCAGAATTGAAGATATCACATGCGCGCGCCTTCTCTTGAGCGAGGATGAGGTTCTTGATTCTCAAAATTATTATGAAAAAATAAATGTGCCATTCAGACATACCGGCAACAGTATGGACTATTCTGAAATGGAATTGTTTAATAAAAGTATAAATATTGATGAGTTGAGGATGTACCGTCGTAAGGTTGCTGAAAGAACAGTCAATACCTTGAATGACTTAACCTTTGGGGAGTTTAACAGTAAGTTTTCTGCTTCTGATATTGATAAAATTAGTCAGACAAAGTCTGTAGCAGACGCTGACAGCTGGCTTTTGGAGTATTGGGGAAAGAAAAAGGTTTCTGGTATAATTGCAATGCCTTTTACGCGGCATTTAATGGTTCATATTAACAGTGCTTTCAGGGCATTGTAGTAGGTTTACAAATGGCAACAGATAAAAATTTTGCAGACTTTGTAGCCTCTCAAATAGAAGAGGCTGGAAATATTCGCTATAGAAAAATGTTTGGTGAGTATGCTTTTTACTGCAACGACAAAGTGGTTGGACTTATTTGTGATAATCAGGTTTTTGTAAAACCAACAGAGGCCGGTAGACGGTTTATAGGCAGCGATGTCAAAGAGGCTCCTGCATATGAAGGTGCAAAAAACAGCTTTCTTATTGAAGACAAAATAGAAGATAGAGATTGGTTTTGTGAGTTAATCCGCCTTACTGAACAGGAGCTACCTGTTCCCAAAAAGAAAAAGCCCAAAAAAAAGTAAAAACTAATATTTGTTATTAGAGTCTGATTAGTTCGAAATCCAAATTATGCATAGAAATTTTGTTCTAAACTTGTTGCTGAACCAAATAAAGCAGAAATCCTATAAAAATAAAGTCTGAATAAGCCCATAATACTCAGTCAAGATTAAAAACATACTTAAAAACACTCTTTCCTAACGCCTCCAATCGTTTCAATTTAACTTTTTGTGCTAAATTATTTAGTCATAAGCCTTTTCTTATCTTTTCGTGTCGCGATAAAAATTCTTTTTAAAAGTAAATTAATTTATAAATTTTATGTCAAATTTTAACATTTGTTAATGAAAACCATTTTCACAGTATATAAAAATTAGTTCAACAATATGGGACATAAACTTTTGAATTGAAAATAAAATCAAGGAGAAAAATCAATGAAAACTAAAAAATTGATATTATCGATACTTGTAATGGCCTTTCTTACCATTCCAGTATGCTTCTTTTTAGGTTGTTCGGACAGCCTTCCTGAGTCAACAAACGCGGAAACAGATGCGAATGCACTTACTGTGGAAGATATTACTTTTTCTGACAGCGATACAAAAGATTCTGTTACTACAAATTTTACCCTACCGGTAACAGGAGAGGTAAACAGTACAACAACAATAACGTGGACTTCTGGTAATACTGATGTTATTACAATAGAGGGTGATGTTGCCACTGTAACACGTCCTGAATATTCCGATGTTACTGTTGAGCTTACAGCAATTATAAAGGATGCTGAAGGGAACACTGTAACTAAAACAATAAGCGTAACGGTGATGTTTTCTACTCTGACCATTAGCGGTAAGGTAACCACACTTGCTGGCTCAACAACATCTGGCTCAGCAGACGGAACAGGCACTGCTGCAACTTTCAAGCATCCTTGTGGAGTAGCCTCAGATGGAACCAATCTATATGTAGTGGATTCTGGTAATAATATGATACGAAAGATAGTCATATCCAGCGGCGTAGTAACCACACTTGCAGGTTCAACAACCTCTGGCTATGTAGATGGAACAGGCACTGATGCAAGATTTAATGGCTCGGATGGGATAACGACAGATGGGGCTAATCTTTATGTAACTGACTACAATAATAATATGATACGAAAGATAGTAATATCGACTGGAGAGGTAACAACGCTTGCTGGTTCAACTGAAGCTGGTTCTGCAGACGGAACAGGCACTGATGCAAGATTTGATTTGCCTTCTGGAATAACAACAGATGGAACCAATCTTTATGTAGCGGATTATTCTAATAATATGATACGAAAGATAGTAATATCGACTGGAGAGGTAACAACGCTTGCAGGCGCAACAACATCTGGTGCTACTAATGGGGTAGGCACTGCTGCAAGATTTAAAGGGCCTTCTGGAATAACAACAGATAGAACCAATCTTTATGTAGCGGATTATTCTAATAATATGATACGAAAGATAGTAATATCGACTGGAGAGGTCACAACGCTTGCAGGCGCAACTGATTTTGGATCTTCTAATGGGGTAGGTACTGCTGCACGCTTTAATAACCCTACAGGAGTATTGACAGATGGAGCTAATCTCTATGTAGCGGAATCTAATCATATGATACGAAAGATCGTAATATCCAGTGGTGTGGTAACCACACTAGCAGGTTCAACGAGCTCTGGCTATGTAGATGGAACAGGCACTGATGCAAGATTTAATAGGCCTTATAGAATAACTACCGATGGAACAAATCTTTTTTTATCAGAGTACTCCTCTAATCATATGATACGTAAAATTGATTAAAGTATAATACTTTGTATTTTACGCCCTCCTGAAGCTATTTCAGGAAGGCATTGTTACCCTATAAAAGCACTAACATTAGTTGTACATCTTTTTATATCTTTTTGTGTCGCGATAAAAATTCTTTTTAAAAGTAAATTAATTTATAAATTTTATGTCAAATTTTAACATTTGTTAATGAAAGCCATTTTCATAATATATAAAATTGCAATTTTTAAGAGGAATGTTTTTCAATTTGGTCTATGTAACGATCTCAAATGAAAAGTTTATATAAAATATTAGTTCAACAACAGAAAAAATATACTCTTGAATTGAAAAATAAAATCAAGGAGAAACACCAATGAGAACTAAAAAATTGATATTGTCGATACTTGTAATGGCCTTTCTCACCATTACAGTATGCTTCTTTTTAGGTTGTTCGGACAGCCTTCCTGAGTCAACAGATACATCAACAGATGCACCTACAAACGCGGCAACAGACGCGGATGCACTTACTGTGGACGATATTACTTTTTCTGACAGCGATACAAAAGATTCTGTTACTTCAAATTTTACCCTACCGGTAACAGGAGAGGTAAACAGCACAACAACAATAACGTGGACTTCTGGTAATACTGATGTTATTACAATAGAGGGTGATGTTGCCACTGTAACACGTCCTGTAGATGCTTATATTACTGTTGAGCTTACAGCAACTCTAAAGGATACTGATGGGAACACTGTAACTAAAACAATAAGCGTAACGGTAAAGTGTACTGCCTTAATTCTTAGTGGAGAGGTAACAACGCTTGCTGGCTCAACTAAAGCTGGTTCTGCAGACGGAACAGGCACTGATGCAAGATTTAAGAATCCTATAGGAATAGCAACAGATGGAACAAATCTTTATGTAACTGATTATAGTAATTATATGATACGAAAGATAGGAATTTCCAGCGGCGTTGTAACCACAATAGCGGGTTCAACAACCGCCGGCTCTACAGACGGAACAGGCACTGATGCAAGCTTCAGAGGCCCTACTGGAGCGGTCATAGATGGAAACAATCTTTATGTATCGGATTGTCAAGGTTGCAATGTACGTAAAATAGTTCTTTCCAGTACCGAAGTAACTACATATGCAGGTTCAACGGAATGGAGCAGTGGATATACAGACGGAACTGGTACTGAAGCCCGCTTCTCTTATCCTTTAGATATAACTACCGATGGAACTAATCTATATGTATCGGATTCTGAGTCTGATAAATATAATATGATACGAAAGATAGTAATATCGACTGGAGAGGTAACAACGCTTGCTGGCTCAGATGAAGCTGGTTCTGTAAATGGAACAGGCACTGATGCAAGATTTGATTCGCCTTGGGGAATAACAACAGATGGAACTAATCTATATGTATCGGATTCTGCTAATAATATGATAAGAAAGATAGTAATATCCAGTGGCGTGGTAACCACACTTGCCGGCTCAACTGAACCTGGTTCTGCAGACGGAATAGGCACTGATGCAAGATTTCATTCGCCTTGGGAAATAACAACAGATGGAACTAATCTTTATGTCGCAGACTGTGATAATAATATGATACGAAAAATAGTAATATCCAGTGGCGTGGTAACCACACTTGCCGGCTCAACAACCGCAGGCTCTGCAGATGGAACAGGCACTGCTGCAAGCTTTCATTCGCCTTGTGGAATAACAACAGATGGAACCAGCCTATATGTAGCGGACTACGATAATAATATGATACGTAAAATTGATTAAACTATAATACTTTGTATTTTACACCCTCCTGAAGCTATATCAGGAAGGCTGTAAATTTCATGACTTTGATAACAATTTTAAAAATGATATAAAACAAGAATTAACATTCCTTTAAAAAATCACCGAAAATAAAATAAGCCGAGGCAATTTTAAAACTTTAAAAGTTTTTTGAAATTGCACTAATAATGCAACTGAAGAAAAAATCACAACTTTTTATAATAAATGTAATTAATTATAGTTGTGAAAGTTTGCTTCAATGCCTTTTGCAAGAGGCTCAGACACAATATTTTATTATGCCAGTTTTAGAAGGAGTTAATTTTGAAGATAATTCGCGTTCTTATAATTGTTCTTTCGGTAGTTTTATGTACCATATCTTGTACCAAAATCGAGGACTTTGATGAAAAATCATCTGACAGTACCGGTGTTTCTCAGATGGAGAATTTTCCCGGAACAAAGAAGACTTCTCTTCCTATAAAATGGGATGTCTCTTCAACTGGCGGTGTATGGAATACTACCTTTACTCAGGAGCCCACAAGTCTTAATCCATTTGCAAACCTTGATGATTCTCATGCTGTAATTACAGGAATTATTCTTGATTATCTGTTTTTTTATAATTTTGATAAAAAAGAATGGGAAGGAAATATCGTTGACAGCTGGCAGACCAAGGTTATTAACACCACTGGAGAGATGGAGCTTATATGTAAATTAAAAGACGAAATTTTTTGGAGCGATGGTGTTCAGATGACGGCAGATGATGTTGTCTTTTCTTATAATAAACTGGATGGAAATCCTGATCTTAATCCGAGAAATTACCAGGGGCATCTGATTAAAATGGAAGATGGCTCTGAAAAACTTGTTGTTGCAAAAACTATAGATAAACTTACCTGGAAGTATATTTTTCCAAGGCAGCTTGCATCTCCAGAGCTTCAGGTAAACACCGGGCGCATTGTTCCCAAGCATATCTGGGAGCCTGTTTTAAACAAGGGAATCGAGGCTGTTCGGAACTTTTGGTCAATAGATACCCCTCCTGAGCAGCTTGTAAGCAATGGTCCTTTTCTTTTAGAGTCTTATAAACCCGCTGAAAGGCTTATTTTTAAAAGAAATCCCAATTATTGGAAAAAGGATGAAGACGGTAATTCTCTTCCTTATATAGAAAAGATTGTTTCTTCATTTGTGCCTGAATCAAATACCACAGCAGATCTTCTTAAATTTCAACAGGGAGAGATTGAGGCCTATGGTTTAAAAGGGCAGGACATGGCAAGTCTTTTGCCTGATGCTGAGAAAAAAGACTATACTATCTGGAATGGTGGGATCTCAACTTCTTATCCTTTTCTTACATTTAATATGAACCCAGCTTTGGGAGATGATGAAAAAGTTAAGCTTTTTAGTGATAAACGTTTTCGTCACGCAGTCAGTTGTCTTATAGACAGAAGGACTATAATAGATACTTCTTTAAATGGATTTGCAGAACCATGTTATCATCTCTTTGGAGATAATAATAAATATTATAATCCAAAATATGAAACCCCTTATAAATATGACCCAGAGAAGGCTATTAGCCTTCTTAAAGAAATTGGACTGGAAGATAAGAATGGTGATGGAGTTCTTCAATATCCAAGCGGTAAAGATGTTACCTTTTCTTTGATGAGTTATAGCCAGGATACTATTGTACATGATTTTCTTAATATAATTCTTTCTGATATGGAAAAAGTTGGTATAAAAGGTACGCTTGAAGTTGTTGATTTTAACCTATGGATTCAAAAAATGCTTAACACCTATGATTGGGATTGTACTCTTCATGGTTCAAGCTTTCCTACTTTTCCTCAGCAGTGGTATAACAGGTGGCAGAGCAGGGGCAACTTACATTACTGGTATCCAAAACAAAAAAGCCCTGCAACTGATTGGGAAAAACGCATTGATGAACTAAATGCTTTGTTAGAATACACAATTGACGAAGAGCAAATTCAATCCTTGTATGATGAGTTTCAGCAAATACTTATAGATCAATTGCCCATGATTCCTCTCTATAATAAATATACTTTCTCAGCTGTATATAATAAATGGGGGAATATAAATTGGGATTCTAAGCACTCTCTAGGTGATGATTTAAGAAGAACCTATTTGAAGAATGAATACAGGGAACCGTAATGAACCGGATTAAATTGTTTTTTTCAAAGCACCCGCTCTTGGTATTTATTATAAGAAGAATTGCTTCAATGATTCCTATTTTGTTTATAGTCACATTTGTATTCTTCTTTTTTATGAGTTTGGCTCCTGGTGACTACTTTTCTTCTTTCTACGCGGATCCTGAAATGGATCCGGCCATTATTGACAAGTACCGGGTTGAATTTGGTCTTGATCAACCATTCTATATTCAATTTCTTATGTGGTGGAAGAATCTTTTGCTTCATGGTGATCTTGGAATGTCGTTCTCATATAATCAGCCTATTTTAAAACTTCTTAACACCAGAATTTGGAATACTGTTTTTCTAAACTTTTTTTCGCTGCTTTTCACATATATTATTTCTTACCCTTTAAGTTTTTATTTTAGCTACAAACCTAACAAGGCTTTGGATAAAACAGTAAATTTTATTACATTATTGTTTTATTCTGTTCCGGGATTTTTTCTTGCACTCATAGGTCTTATTATAGCTGCAAGAACAGGTGTCTTTCCTTTGACTGGCGCGACAAGTGTAAATTATGATTCTCTTAGCGCTCTTGGTAAATTTTCAGATAGAGTTCACCATATTATTCTTCCCTTACTTGTAGGCTTTATTGGAGGTATTGCTGGTTCTCTGCGAAGCATGAAAGTCCTTCTTCAGGAAGAATTCAATAAACCATATATTACCGCTGTACGGGCAAAAGGTGTTGGAGATGCTGGTGTTATAAAACACGCGTTCAGAAACGCGCTTATTCCATTTATTACAGGGAGCGCTGGAACAATAGCGGGGCTATTTAGTGGCTCAGTATTTGTTGAAATTATTTTCAGCTACCCCGGTGTTGGACGGCTTTTATATGAGGCCACACTTAGACAGGATTATTACCTTGTGCTTACCAACATGATAATAGGAAGCTTTCTTGTTCTTGTAGGAATTATGCTTTCTGATATTTTACTGGCAATAGCTGATCCGCGAGTGAGGATAAAATGAAAAAAGGATCGCCTTTTGAAATCCCATGGTTAAAATTTCGCAGAAATCCTTTAGGAATGATTAGTCTCGTTATTCTCATTATTCTTTATGTTAGCCTGCTTCTTGAAGGTTTTCTTGCTCCTTATAATCCATCAACAAAGTTTGAAGAAAAATCTTTTCAGCCGCCTCATAATATACACATGATCCATAACGGAAAATTTATTGGACCTTTTGTTTATGAATACAGAATGACTAACACTTTTTTAAAAGAATATAAGGTTGATCGCAGGCAGGTACATAAACTGAGATTCTTTGTAGAAGGAGAGCCTTATAAATTATTCTTTTTTATTCCCGCCAAGAGACATTTTTTCGGAACTGTAGACGGGGCTCCTTTCTTTCTGATGGGGGCAGATCGTCTGGGACGAGATCTCTTGTCCAGAATAATTTATGGAGCAAGAATTTCTCTTACACTTGGTTTTGTCAGTGTTTTTGTATCTCTTTTTGGAGGGCTTGTTATTGGAGGCTTGTCAGGATACCTTGGCGGAGCTGCTGATTGGATCATTATGCGTATGGCAGAGATAGTTATTCTATTGCCAACCTTTTATTTTTTCCTGTTTTTAAGATCTATTATGCCTTCAGGTATTACTCCCGCACAAAAATTTCTCTTTATCACACTTATTCTTGCTATTCCAGGTTGGGCCGGCAGTGCCAGAAGTATTCGAAACTGGGTTTTATCTTTGAAAAATCGGGATTTTGTAGTTGCCGCGCAATTGGCAGGAATTCCTAAAATGAAGATTATTTTTCGGCATATAATTCCTCAAATTAGAAATATTATTATTCTGGATATTACATTAAGTATTCCGGGAGTTATTCTTGGAGAGACTGGACTCAGTTTTTTAGGATTAGGAATAACAGAACCTTCTGTCAGTTGGGGAATGCTTATGAACGCTGCTCTTGATGTGAATATCCTCAGTCACTACCCATGGATATTATATCCTGCCATAACAATAATTATTACCGTCTTCAGCTTTTTTACATTTGGTTATGCGTTAAAAGATGCTTTTGACCCAAGGAGCCAAGGATGAGTTTACTTGAAGTTAGAAATCTTTCTACTCGTTTTAAATTGATAGACCATACAGTCAGAGCTGTTGATGGAATAAGCTTTTCAGTAGAGCATAATGAGACTCTCGCTATTGTTGGAGAGTCAGGCTGCGGCAAAAGTGTTACAGCAATGTCGCTTATGAATCTTATTCAAGCTCCAGGTGAAATTGATTCATCATCTGAAATTATTTTTGAAGGAAAAAATGTTTTGGAAATGAATGATTCAGAGCTTAAGGAGCTTCGTGGCGGAAAAATAGCAATGATTTTTCAGGAGCCATCCGCAAGCTTTAATCCGCTTTTTCGTATTGGCAGTCAGATCGCGGAGGCATTGAAAATACATCAGGGGGCAGCAAAAGATGAAGCTCTTGTTCAGGCTGAAAAGCTTCTTGATAGTGTTAAAATTTCTGAACCAGATCGGCGAGTAAAAAATTATCCGTTTCAACTTTCTGGTGGAATGCTTCAACGGGCAATGACTGCATTGGCAATTAGCTGTTCTCCCAAACTACTGCTTGCTGATGAGCCTACTACTGCTCTGGATGTTACTATTCAGGCACAGATTATCAAACTTCTTCAGGATGAAGCCTCTGAGAAGAATATGTCAATAATCTTTGTTACCCATGATCTTGAATTGATAGATGGTTTTGCAGATCGTATTATGCTGTTATACGCGGGCAGGGTCTTTGAGCAGAGTACTGCCCCTGAATTTTTTGATAATCCTCTTCATCCTTATGGTGAGGATCTTATGAACGCAATTCCACGTATGGGGCTGTTTAAAGATGAACACAAGCTATACACAATAAAAGGTCAGGTTCCTGATGAGAAATCTAAACCTATAGGCTGCGCCTATGCTCCAAGATGTCGAAAGTGCTTTGATAAATGTGTTAATGAAGAACCTCCTCTTTTTTCTGTAAACAGCCGTAATGTCCGGTGCTGGTTATTTGAAAATAAAAATCTTTCAACCGATGGAGAGGATAAATGATGACAGAAACAGTGCTTGAGGTTAAAAATCTGACAAAATCCTATTCTCTTAAAGCTGGTGGTTTTTCGTTCTCCAAAGAAAGGGTTCACGCGTTAAGCGATGTTTCTTTTTCTATCGGTAAAGGAAAGACTTTGGGCTTGGTAGGTGAGTCTGGATGTGGAAAAACCACAACTGGTAGAAGTCTTCTGCGAATTATTGAACCCGATAGAGGAAAGGTCTTTTTTAATGGCAGTGATACTAATTTTCTTTCTCTTCCTGAGAAGGAGATGATAACTGAACGCTTAAAAATGCAGTATATTTTTCAGGATCCATGGCAATCGCTCAATCCTAAACAGATGGTCGGAAGAATTATTACAGAAGCACCCTTGCAGCATGGTCTCATAAAAAGAGAAAACGCTCTGGAAGTGTCTAAAAAATATCTGGATATTGTGGGTTTGCCATCTGAGGCCGCAAGAAAATATCCTCATGAGTTTTCAGGAGGACAACGCCAGCGAATAAACATTGCAAGGGCTATAGTAATGAAGCCAGATTTTATTGTTTGTGATGAGCCTGTTTCATCTCTTGATGTTTCAATTCAGTCACAAATACTTAATCTTTTACTTGATATTCAACAGGAATTCGGCACCAGCTATTTGTTTATAGCTCATAATCTGAGTGTTGTGTTTTATTTGAGTGATGAAGTTGCTGTAATGTATGCCGGAAAAATTGTTGAAAAAGCTCCAAGCCGAAAATTATATGAAGATCCCAGACATCCTTATACAAAACTTTTAATGGCTGTTGCTCCTAAAATAGACGGAAAGCCTGTTAGTCTTCAGCCCGGACAGGATGGTGAAGTCCCCAGTTTAACAAAACTTCCAAAAGGTTGTTCATTTGCGGAGCGTTGTCCTATTGCTTCAGAAGAATGTCGTAGGTCAATTCCTCCTCTAAAGACTGTTGAATTCGAGCACAAAGTTGCGTGTTTTAAAGCATTGTAAAATCTTGTAACATCAAATTGTAATTTACAGATTGATATGAGTAACTATTTTGCCTGTTTAAAACCTGTTGAATCTCTAAAGGAATATGTTTCAGATATCTGGATACAAAAAGCAGATCCTCTTGATACAATAAATATTTTCAGCCCCACACGGGTATTACCAAATGGGAATATTGAGCTGACTTTTGTTGTCGGCTGTCCTATTATGGAGGTCTGTGCTAAAGAAAGTTTTGTATTACCCATGTGTACATTAAATGGCCAAAAAACTGTTTTCAAAGATTATGCTGCAACCGGAGAAGTAAAGACTATTATTTTCCGTTTATATCCGTGGGCTCTCACTGCTTTTTCCAAAGCTCCTGCATCAGATTTTACCGATAAAAATATAAACTTTAACGAAGTATTTAAATCTTCAAGAGTTATTCAGCTTCAGGAAGAATTGCTTGTTTGCGGCAGCATTCAAATGTGTGTCAGGGTAATTGAGAACTTTCTTTTGGAAAATCTTTGTCAAAATATGATCCCTCGTTATATTCGTGACACGATGAAGCTTATTTATAAGTATAATGGTGCGCTTCCTCCACATGAAATAGCTGAAAGAATTGAAACTGGTGAGCGGAATATGGAGCTTTATTTTAAACGTTTTGTTGGAGTTTCTGTAAAGAAATTTTCAACAATTATTCGCTTTCAAATGGCCTTAAAAAATAGCGGCCTTGCAAATGAAAATTACTTTTTTCCATATTATGATCAAGCTCATTTTATTCATGAAACACAGCGTTTTACCGGATTATCTCCAGAGCAGTTAAAAAATCTGGAATCAAAGAGCATTTTAGATTCCAGATTTAATAAAAATTCGGAATTATACAATACTGTTTATATACAATCTCCTAAAATTAAATAAATCAGAGAGCCTCTTTCTAAAACCCTGTTAGGTTTTAAAGAGCCTCCATATATTAAGGAGAAAAAATAATGGTGCTACGTATATGGCATGGATGGACAACATTAGAAAATGCGGATTCTTATGAATCGCTTTTAAGGACAACGGTATTTCCTGAAATTGAAGCAATGAATATTAAAGGTTATCAAAGAATCAGGTTGTTAAAAAGATTATTCGAGGGTAATGAGACTGAGTTTGTCACCATCATGGAGTTTGACAATCTGGATGCGGTCAAAGACTTTGTAGGTGAAGATTTTTCACAATCATATGTTCCAGAAGAAGCAAGAAAGATTCTTAAACGTTTTGATGAACATGCTCAGCATTATGAAATGCTTGAGAACCGTTTATATTGATGAGCTCTTGCCGAAAGCCTCTTAAAAAATAATTAGGATTTTAAAAGAGGCTTTTTTTTTTTAAATTATTATCAGCTTTTCAGGCGATCTGAGAAAGTCTGAACAAAGCTGTTTATTTCATTGGATTTTGCTTCCAAATCTCTGGACGCATTTAAGATTGTATTTCCACCATCTGTAATTTTATCCATTTTTTCTGCCAGTGATTTGATAAAGTCTCCCATTTGGATGACATCATCATGAACAACAGTCTCATTGGCAGTAACACTTTCAACGGCGTCTGAGACTTGTGTTGTAAGATTATTCATCATTGCTGTAGATGATAGAACTTCATCGCTTCCAAGAGCAATTTCTTTTACACTAAGGTTTATCTCATCCATTGCGTCGCCAACTCCGGCAACATCATTCTTAATGGATTTAAACTTTTGTCCTGTTTTATCAACATTTTGTCCTGTTTTTTCTATTGATTGAACTAGTAAAGAAAGGGTTTTGGTTACTTGTTTGGCATTTATTGCGCTTGATTCTGCCAGAGTCCTTACTTCATTTGCAACAACCGCAAAGCCCTTTCCGGCGTCTCCGGCATGAGCTGCTTCTATCGCGGCGTTCATTGCTAAAAGGTTTGTCTGTGCGGCTATGTTTGAAATTAAGCTAATCATATTTTCAGCGCTGTCCAGATGGGTAAGAACTTCTTCGAAAGATTTTGAAGTATCTAAAATTGTATGTGAGCCTTCGTCTGAAGCATTTTTTAAAGCCTCTACTAATTCCATTTTCTGCGTAATGATCTGAGAAACATTTTTT
>JAQQAK010000001.1 GCA_028527945.1 Spirochaetaceae bacterium | reverse complement strand
GCAATAAAAATATCAGTATTTTCAATTCCTGCTTCTTTAAGAATGTCTATAGAAGTACCAGAACCGTTTATAACCATACAGTCTAACTTTGAAGATGCCATAGAAGCTTTTTGCGGATCAGTTTCAATTAAGACAACATCTTTTTTTTCTTCTATAAGATGTTTTGAAATCTGAAATCCTCTTGTACCAGCTCCTAAAATAATTATTTTCATTCTAACCCCGTTTAATAAACTTCAAATATTTTTACTTTTGAAAATTAAAGAATAAACATTGCATCGCCATAAGAAAAAAAATGATATTTCTTTTCAATTGCTTTTTGGTATGCTGTATCAATATTATCTTTTCCGGCAAAAGCGGAAACAAGCATTAAAAGTGATGATTCAGGTGTATGAAAATTAGTCACCATATGATCCACTATTTTGAACTCTTTTCCCGGATATATAAATATATCTGTACTGCGTTTTCCTTCTTCTACACGTCTTGAATTAAGTCTCATAGCTTCTGATTCAAGTGTTCTAACCGATGTAGTTCCGACTGCTATTATATCACGACCTTCGTTTATTGCATTATTTATTTTATCTGCTGTTTCTTTTGTTATTTCATATTCTTCAGAATGCATTTTATGTTCTTCAAGATTTTCACTTCTTACAGGCAGAAATGTTCCCAGGCCTACATGAAGCGTTAAAAACGCTGTTTCTATTCCGAGTTCAGAAATTTTCTCAAGGATTTCATCTGTAAAATGAAGACCGGCCGTAGGAGCCGCGACAGAGCCTGTATTTTTTGAATAAATAGTCTGATATCTCTCCGCGTCAGAGAACTCCTCTTCTCTTTTTATATAAGGAGGAAGAGGCATTTTCCCATATTTGTCTAACCAATTTTCTGTAACAGCTTCTGAAAATTCAACAATTCGATGACTATCTTCTATGCCTGTAATCTGACCTTTCAATCCTGAATCAAAACTAAATACTTTACCAATCTTTTGTTTTTTTGATTTTGAAACCATTGAAAGCCAAGTAGTACGTTCTTCTGATAAAGATTTTAATAATAGAAACTCAACTTTTCCACCTGTTTCAGATTCTCCGTATATTCTTGCTTTTCTTACTCGAGAATTATTAAAGACAATTAGAGATTTTTTTGGAAGTAGATTTGGTAAATCTTTAATACTGTAATGTTCAACAGTTCCGTTTTTTCTGTTTAATAACATTAATCTTGATTCATCACGTTTGTCTGCCGGATACTGTGCTATAAGCTCTTGTGGCAGATCAAAAGAGAAGTGACTGGTTTTCATCATTATTCCTGTGTGTAGTTTTTTGTGTGTTTATTGGAAGCCCTAAATGTGTATAAGCTAAATCTGTAACCATTCGGCCTCTTGGAGTCCGTTTTAAAAAACCTTGTTGAATAAGGTATGGTTCATAAAAATCTTCTAAAGATTCAACAGCTTCTCCTGCTGATATTGCAAGTGTTTCTGCTCCTACAGGTCCTCCATCATAGCGTTCGATAATTAAGCGAAGGATTTGTCTGTCTAAACGTTCAAGTCCTAATTCATCAATTTCTAAACGCTTTAAACCGCTTTTTACTATTTCTTTATTAATTATGTCGCTATTTTCAACATGCGCAAAATCTCTCATTCGGCGCAAAAGTCTGTTTGCTACTCGTGGAGTCCCTCTTGAACATTTTGCCAAAAGTTCTACCGCATCTGGTTCTATTTGTACTTTTAGAATTGTTGATGAACGTTTTATAATATTCTGAATATCTTTTAAACTATAGAAATCCATTCTACATGAGATTCCAAAACGGCTATATAACGGACTTGCTACGGCCCCTGCTTTTGTAGTCGCACCAATGAGCGTAAATTTAGGGATTGGAATTCTAATATTTCGGGCAGAAGGCCCCTGGCCAATAACCCAGTCCATCTCATAGTCTTCCATTGCAATGTATAGCATTTCTTCTATTGCAGGTTTTAATCGATGTATTTCATCTATAAAAAATACACATCTTTCTGTTATTCCTGTGAGGATTCCGGCTAAATCTTTTGGCTTTTCTATTGCCGGAGCACTGGTTACTTTAAGTTCTGCGCCAAGCTCATTTGCAATAATACCTGCTAATGTAGTTTTTCCAAGGCCTGGAGGTCCGCATAAAAATACATGATCAAGACTTTCTTTTCTATCATTAGCGGCTTTAATAAATACAGATAAATTGCTTTTAATCGTTTTCTGTCCTAAAAACTCAGATAAAGCTTTTGGCCGTAGTGGATTTTCAGAGCCGTCTTTTAAAGAGTTATATTCTCCATTAAGCATATCTTGTGAAGAAAAGTCATCTTCACTATTAAAATTTACCGTAATTTATTCCTTCCTAATTTTTGTTTTTAACT
The DNA here is from genome assembly GCA_028527945.1 of Spirochaetaceae bacterium. Lineage (GTDB taxonomy): Bacteria > Spirochaetota > Spirochaetia > UBA9216 > UBA9216 > Thalassospirochaeta. Next base: position 4,249 of record JAQQAK010000001.1, on the reverse strand, counting down.
GCTCAAAAGTATAATAGCACGTTTAAAAATTGCCTGCTCTTTTTCCTGAGAAGAGGCTGATGAATCTTTTTGTTCTTTTGAAGCATTTGTTACAGCTTTTTCTGAAGATTTTCTATCAAATCCCATATCTACTAAAGCATTGATAATATCGTTGTATTCGTTGTTTGAAGTTGCTGGTTCTGTAAAACTGAGATTACCTCGTAACGCCAGAATAATTTTCTGTGCTGTTTTCTTACCAAGACCTGGAAGCCTTGTTAGAGAATCTAAATCGTTATCATCAAGTTGTTTTATAAAATCATCTATTTCAATGCCTGATAATATTTTTATTGCCTGCCTTGGGCCAACGCCATTTACCTTTATAAGATCGAAAAAAAGGCTGCGCTCTCTTTGGCTAAAAAAACCAAAAAGCTGCATAATGTCCTGACTGTGTTGAAGGTACGTATAAATTTTGGCTTTTTCGCCTGTAGGCGGCAATTTATTTATAGAATTAAATGGCATTATAAGTTCCCACTCTATACCATTTAATTCTATGCAGATTTTAGATTCATCTTTTTGTGTAATAATACCATTTAGGCTGTTTATCATTCAGACAACTCCTCTTGTAGCTGCTTGTAAGTTATTAAAACAACAAATTGCAGCTCCTAAAGCATCAGCCGCATGATCAGGTTTGGGGATTTCTGTTAACCCTAAAATGATTTTAATCATGTTTTGAACCTGTTTTTTATCTGCTTTACCGACACCTGTTATTGCTTGCTTAATTTGCTGAGGAGTGTATTCTTCAGATATTATTCCGCTTTTATAAAGACTTAACAAAAGAATACCTCTTGCCTCTGCTACAGGTATAGCACTTGTTACATTTTTGGCAAAATAAAGACTTTCGATGCCAGCGGCATCTGGTTTAAATCTTCTGATAATTTTTTTAGTCTCATCAAAAATAACACCAAGTCTTTCACCTTGAGGGGCTTTTGAATCAGTTGTAATAGCCCCGTAATCTATAAGTTTTAACCTGCTGCTGTCTGCGTCGATTACGCCCCAGCCTGTATTTGCAAGACCGGGATCGAAACCTAAAATACGTTTGGACATTAAAATATTAATTAATATGTTCTATTCAGCGTCAGGATCGAACCCTTCAGGAAGATCCATATTTGAGTAAACATTCTGAACATCGTCATTATCTTCAAGATTATCAATAAGTCTGAGAACCTTTCTTGTTTTCTCATCATCAAGTGTAACTTTCTGATCAGCAATCATGGATATTTCAGCCATTTCACGTTTGAAACCTGCTTCTTCAAGAGTGTCTCGCACAGCTTCAAAATCTTCAGGAGAAGTAAAAACTTCAATTACATCTTCATCAGCAACAACATCATCAGCTCCAGCTTCAAGTGCTGCGTTAAAAATTTCATCTTCTGAACAAGTTTCTGAACTAAATGTAATGACACCTTTTCTGTTAAACATGTAGGAAACACAGCCAGTGTCACCAAGGTTTCCACCTGCTTTGGAAAAAATGCTTCGAACATCAGCTGCTGTTCTGTTTTTATTATCTGTTAGTGTTTCTACAAGTATAGCAACTCCGCCTGAGCCATAACCTTCATACATTCCTTCGGTATAGCTTACACCTTCAAGATCTCCAGTACCCTTTTTTATAGCTCTTTCAATATTGTCTTTAGGCATATTGGCATCGCGTGCTTTTAAGACAACTGTTCTTAGTCGTGGGTTGGCTTCAATGTCACCGCCTCCAATTCTGGCTGCTACGGTTATCTCTTTTATTATTTTTGTGAAAATCTTACCCCGCTTGGCATCTGCGGCACCTTTTTTATGTTTTATTGTATGCCATTTACTGTGGCCTGACATAAGGACTCCTTGAAAAAGTATTAATTGATTGTATCAGAGGTTTTATCAAAAGTCAGCGGCTTTTAATAAAGCTTCTGTTATTTTTTTTGTTAACTTATTACATCATAAATAGTAATTTGATAGCTAACAATTTTTAGAATATTTTTTTAAACTTTTAATAGTTTAAAAAACTTATCTTCAATCTGCATAAATTATCATAACGAAAAATCTGCTGTCAAGTATGTTCTTTTAGTCTCAGCATTATTAAACTCGATAAAAAAGTGAATTCAACTAATTTTATTACAAGATTTTTTGAATGAAACATAGAAATCTCAAAGTTTTTACTATTTTTATTTTAAAACTACTAGAGACTCTTTAATATTTTATATAGAAAAGATTGTTAATAAGAATGACCGAATTTTAAAAAAGTGGTACTCTCTTGTGCATGAAAGAATTAAAAGAAATAATATCAGAACATGAAAACGTTACTGTTTTTACAGGAGCGGGTGTTTCAACTTTTTCCGGGATAAGAGATTTTCGCGGAGAAAATGGTTTATATAATGATGAAGACGCAGATAAAATTTTTGATCTTGGTTATTTTATGAAAGACCCATCTTTTTATTACAGTAAATCAAAAAACTTTATTTATAATCTTGATGAAAAGCACCCGACAATCGTTCATCAAACTCTTGCATCACTTGAAGAAGAAGGTTTAATAAAAGCTGTAATAACTCAGAATATAGACCTTCTACATCAAAAAGCCGGCTCAAAGGATGTTATAGAAGTACATGGTTCTCCTTCTTCTCATAAATGTCTTAATTGTGGTAAAAATTTTGATTTTGAATATATTGCTAAAATTGTAAAGCAGGATAAGGTTCCTAAATGCAGTTGTGGTGGTGTTATAAAACCTGAAATTACATTTTTTGGTGAAAATTTACCAGAAGATGCTATTACAAGAGCATTTAATCTTGCTGCGCAATCAGATTTAATGTTGGTACTGGGCTCATCTTTGGTTGTTCAGCCTGCAGCTTCTATCCCAATGCAAACAATAAGAAGCGGTGGTAAAATTATTATAGTTAATAATATGAGTACTCCGCTGGATTCTTATGCGTTTAAACTTTATAAGGATCTTGAAGAATTTTGTAATCTTTTAAAATAATACCCCGCTTAAAGCGGGGCTTAATTTTATTCATCACAGCCAAAAGGTGTAATTTTTTTCTTTGGAACAACAAAATGAGCTGGAACAGGAAATCTTGAAGTTAATTCCATTACTTCTTTAGCAACTTCAGAAATTTTTTCTTCATTTCCCATATTTTCTGCAACCTTATTAATAAGATCCGCAATAATATCCATCTCTGCTTCTTTCATTCCACGAGTTGTTACAGCTGGGGTACCAATTCTTAGACCGTTAGGTTTTGTTGCTGGTGCTGGATCATGTGGAATTGTATTGAAGTTTCCAACAATTTTTGCCCTATCTAATGCTTTCGCAAAATCTCGACCAGGAATATTTTTGCTTCTAAGATCTACTAGAATTATATGATTGTCTGTTCCACCTGTAACAAGGTCAAAACCTTTTTCCATTAGTTTTTCAGAAAGTCTTTTTGAGTTTTTCAGGATCTGCTCTGCGTAAATAAGGAATTCCTGAGAATCTGCCTCTTCAAGAGCTACAGCAATTGCTGCAATTGTATGCATATGAGGACCACCCTGTTGACCAGGCATAATTGCTTTATCAACTTTCTTAGCGTGTTCTTCTTTACAAAGAAGCATACCACCTCTTGGTCCTCTTAATGTTTTATGTGTTGTTGTAGAAACGATATCTGCATAAGGGACTGGAGACTTATGAAGTCCTGCAACTACCAAGCCTGAAAGATGTGCTATATCACTTACATGATAGGCTCCAACTTCTTTTGCTATATCTCCAAATATTTCAAAATCTATGGCTCTTGGATATGCTGTAGTACCTGAAACGATAACATCAGGTCGTTCTTTTTTTGCAAGTTCTCTTATAGCATCATAATCAAGATATCCGTCTTCTTTTACAGAATAGTTAACAGCTTCAAAAAATTTACTTGTTATACTTACTTTTGATCCGTGTGTTAGATGGCCTCCGGAACTAAGAGTAAGTCCCATAATTTTCTGGCCTGGTTTAATAAGTGAGTTATAAGCGCCAAGATTGGCAATAGAGCCAGAATATGGCTGAACATTTGCGTGATCTGCCTTAAATATTTTTTTTGCTCTATTTCTTGCTACATCTTCAATAAGGTCAGTTACCTGCTGTCCTTCATAATATCTTTTACCAGGATAGCCTTCCGCATATTTATTTGTAAGACAACTGCCTGTAGCCATTCTTACAGCTTGTGATACATAATTTTCAGAAGGAATCAATCTGATAACACCACTTTGTCTTGCTTCTTCCTGT